>JASGDR010000577.1:0-12637 GCA_047607095.1 Caulobacter sp. | reverse complement strand
GGATCGCCCTCGTCCTCGGCGTCGACCACCTGCTCGACATGGGCCGCTCGGCCACCAACGTCGTCGGCAACTCCGTCGCCGCCGCCGTCGTCGCCAAGTGGGAGGGCGAGCTCGACGACGTCGATCCCGAGCTGCTCGCCAAGGCCTGAGCCGCTCCACGATCAAAACAGGAAAGGGCGGGGCCTCGCGGTCCCGCCCTTTTTCTTTGCTCCCGGACCACACCGCCTCCCTCGCCCTTGCGGCCAGGGCCAAGGAAGGCGGCGGAGGGGCGCGCGCGGGACGCCAACCAGGGACCAGCGGGAAACCCGTCCCCTCCCCGACCCGAAAATGGGACGCCTTGACCATTGACGACGGCCCACCGAGGCCCAATCTTTCGCGCGAGGGGCCTTGAGGACGAACGCCATGGTCAAGCTGAAAACCATCGCAAAAACCGGTCTGGCCTGCGCCGGTCTGGTCGGGACGCTTCTCGCGGCGCCGACCCTGGCGGCCGCCGAAGAGCCCGCCGCGCCGCAAAAGGCCCAGCGCCAGTGCTTCCAGCTGTCGGACTGGCAGGGCTGGAGCGCGCCCGACAAGAACACCCTCTACATGAAGGTGCGCAATCGCGACGTCTACAAGGTGGACCTGGCGTGGGGCAGCAACCAGCTGACCTGGCCGGGCAACTTCCTGATCTCGACCGTCCGCGGCATCGACACCGTCTGCAACCCGATCGATCTCGACCTGAAGGTCTCCGACAGCAGCGGCTTCGCCATGCCGATCCGCGCCAAGACCATCACCAAGCTGACGCCGGAAGAGATCGCCGCCATCCCCAAAAAGGACCGGCCCTAGTCCCGGCCCGCGCCGTTTCCAGAACATCGCTCGTTTGTGAAGGGCGCGGATCGCCGGATCCGCGCCTTTTCTCTTGGCCCCCGGCGAGCGCCCGGGCCTTAATGCCGCAACGTCGGGTCCACGACGGACCGACGATCACGCGGAGCGAGACATGAGCCTGCTGGACAATCTCACCGGCCTGCTGGGCGGCCAGGGCGATCTGGCCGAGACGGTGAAGAGCCTCGGCGTCACCGGCGGCGTCGGCGGCCTGGTCGACGCCTTCCAGAAGGGCGGCCTGGCCGAAGTCGCCCAGTCGTGGGTCTCGAGCGGCGCCAACCTGCCGGTCTCGCCCGAGCAGATCCAGGCCGTGCTGGGCTCGGGCGCGGTCGGCCAGTTCGCCGAGAAGCTGGGCGTCGACCCGCAGACCGCCGCCGCCAAGCTGTCGGAGGTCCTGCCCGGCCTGATCGACAAGCTGACCCCGGGCGGCAAGCTGCCCGACGAAGGCCTGGGCGGCGCGGTCGGCGACCTGCTGGGCGGCTTCCTGAAAAGCTAGGCTTCCCCCGCCGCCGCCAGCAGCGCCACGACCATCGCATTGACCGGCGCGGCGATCCCGTGGGCCGAGCCCTTGCGGACGATGACGCCGTTGCGGGCGTCGATCTCCATCGGGCGGCCGGCCAGGCGGTCGGCATGCAGGGAGTTGACGGAGTCGGCCGGCCCGGCGCGATAGCCGGCCACCACCTCGCCCAGCAGATCGGCCGGCAGGTCCGCGCCTTCCGCGCGGCCGACGGCGACGCATTCGGCCACGAGGTCCTTCATGATCGCGGCGATGTCGTCGCGCCGGGCGACGCCGGCCGGCTTCAGGGTCAGGGCGCTGACGGCGCCGGCGCAGTTGAGGGCCAGCTTGCGCCAGGCGACGGTCGTGAAGTCGTCCGTGGTCGAAACCTCGATCGGCGCGTGAGCGAAAAGAGCGGCGAAGGCCTCGCCCGCCTCGCCGGCCGGAACCTTGATCCAGCCCATCCGCCGCTGGCGGATCACGCCGGGCGCGGCGCGTTCGGCCGGAATGTCGACCACCGCCGGGACGATGCGGTCGGCGGGCAGGTAGGGGCTGAAGCGCTCGACGTGCTCGACGCCGTTCTGCAGCACCGCCACCCGCGTGTCCGGCCCGGCCAGCCCGGCCAGCCAGGCGGCCGCGCCGGCGGCGTCATAGGTCTTGGTCGTGACCAGCACCCAGTCGTGGGGCGTCGCGCGGGCCGGGTCGGTCAGCACCGTCGGCGTCGCCGCCAGAACGCCCTGCGGCGTCTCGACCTCCAGCCGCGCAAAGGCGGTGCGGGCGCACAGGGTGACCTCGTGGGCCCGGCCGAGCCAGGCCGCCAGGGTTCCACCGACGGCGCCGGGACCGATCACCGCGATACGCATGCATGCCCTCCGGAACGAAAAACGCCGCCCGGCTTACCGGGCGGCGCTGTCGTCGTCACGAAGGATCGTCGGCTCAATGGTCGGCCGAAACCACCTCGGTGCGCTTCTGCATCATGGCCTCGAAGCTCGACCACACGCCGTCGGCGCCGTGCCACTGGCCCTTGGTCGCGGCCTTGGAATATTCGGTGGCGCGGGCCTCGAAGAAGTTGGCGTGCTCGACGCCGCTGAGCAGGGCCTGCAGCCACGGCAGCGGGTTTTCCCTCACGCCGTAGACTTCCGGCAGCTCCAGCTGGCGCAGGCGCCAGTCGGCGACGAAGCGGATGTACTGCTTGATGTCGTCGGGGGTCATGCCCTGGACGTCGCCGGCCTCGAAGGCCAGGTCGATGAACTTGTCTTCCAGGCTGACCACGTGCTTGCAGCAGTCGACGATGTCGTCGGCCACGGCCTTGGTGACCGCGCCGGTCTCCTTGTTGAAAGCGTGGTACAGGCGGATGATGCCGTCGCAGTGCAGGCTTTCGTCGCGGATCGACCACGAGACGATCTGCCCCATGCCCTTCATCTTGTTGAAGCGCGGAAAGTTCATCAGCATCGCGAACGAGGCGAAGAGCTGCAGCCCCTCGGTGAAGCCGCCGAACATGGCCAGGGTGCGGCAGATGTCGGCATGGCTGTCGACGCCGAAGGTCTGCATGTAGTCATGCTTGTCCTTCATGGCCTCGTATTCCATGAACGCCGAGAACTCGGTCTCGGGCATGCCGATGGTCTCGAGGAGCAGGGCGTAGGCCGCGATATGGATCGTCTCCATGTTCGCGAACGAGGCCAGCATCATCTTGATCTCGGTCGGTTTGAACACCCGACCGTAGCGCTCCATGTAGTTGTCCTGCACCTCGACGTCGGACTGGGTGAAGAAGCGGAAGATCTGCGTCAGCAGATTGCGCTCCTTGTCGTTCAGCTTGACGGCCCAGTCCTTGAGGTCCTCGCCGAGCGGAACCTCTTCCGGCATCCAGTGGACCTGCTGCTGCTTCTTCCAGAAGTCGTAGGCCCAGGGATAGCGGAAGGGCTTGTAGCCGCCCGAGGGAATCATGAGGCCGGGCGTGGTGATCAGCGAGGCGGACATGGGCGGTCTCCAGAGCGGGCGGACGCGAATCGAGCGGGCGAGTAGGATCTAATTAGCGCAGGGCGACCCGCCCCATCTAGTGGTCAGATTGTCTCAGCACACAAGATGTTGTGGGCAGAATGGGTAACCAAAGATGAAAACAGCTTACACCATCTATGGCGCGCTTGGCTCCGGCTCGGTGCCGGTCGAAGCGACTTTGACCCTATTGGGGCAGCCCTACACGGTCATCGAGGCGCCCACCTGGGAGGGGGCGGCGCAGCAGGCCAAGGTGGTCGGCGTCAACCCGATGAAGCAGATCCCGGCGCTTGTCACGCCCGACGGCGAGACGATCACCGAAAGCGCGGCGATCCTGATCTGGCTGGCCGACAACCATCCCGAAGCCAGGCTGGGACCGCCGGTCGGCGATCTCCGCCGGGGCCAGTTCCTGCGCTGGATGACCTTCATTCCGGCCTCGATCTATTCGCTGTTCTGGGTGCGCGACGATCCCTCGCGGTTGGCCGGCCCCGACCCGGAGGCGCAGGCCCGCGTCAAGGCCGCCACCGCCGACCGCATCGCCGACTGCTGGGCGATGATGGACGCCCAGGTCGATCCCGGCGCCTACATCCTGGGCGACGAGCTGACCGTGCTCGACCTCTATGTCGCCGTCGTCAGCCGCTGGGGCTCGCGCCGCGCGCGGTTCTACGAGCGGGCGCCGAAGATGGCCGACGTGGTGCGCCGGGTGGACGCCGATCCGCGGCTGGCGGACTTCTGGGAAAAGCGGTTTCCGTTCTTCGACGGCTGGGAGAGCCAGGGGGCGAGCGGGTGAGGCGCCCTGCGTCCTTCGAGGCTCGGCTTCGCCTCGCACCTCAGGATGAGGCCGCCAACGCACTGAACGCCTCATCCTGAGGCGCCCGCACAGCGGGCCTCGAAGGACGCACGGCCTTTACGCCGGGCAGCTTCACCGCTATCAACCCGCTCGATGCAATTGGCCGCGACCAAAATTATTACCCGCAAAACGACCCGCTTCGGCGGGGCGGCGGGTATGCGCGCGATCTAAAGCGAGCATCCTCAGACCAGCCCCGCACTGCGCGGGGCGGCTCTCTCACCACGAGACCTGACGGCTCCCCGCGCTCCATCATCCCAGGAGACGCATACCCATGAGCCGCAAGTTTTCCCGTTCGAACCCTCCGCACGTCGGCGTCGTCGGCGCCACCGGCCTGGTGGGCGGCATGATGCTGAAGCTGCTGGCCGAGCGGGATTTCCCGCTGGCCAGCCTTCGTGTGTTCGCCTCTGCGCGTTCGGCCGGCCAGGCCCTGGCCTGGAAGGACGGCGAAGTGACGGTGGAGGACGCCGCGACCGCCGACTTCGCGGGCCTCGACATCGTGTTCTTCTCGGCCGGCGGCGACACCTCGCGCCAGCTGGCCCCCAAGGCCGCCGCGGCCGGCGCGATCGTCATCGACAACTCGTCGGCCTGGCGCTCGGACCCGGAGGTGCCGCTGGTGGTGTCGGAAGTGAACCCGGGCGCCCTGGCCGTGATCCCCAAGGGGATCGTCGCCAATCCCAACTGCACGACCATGGCCGCCATGCCGGCGCTGAAGCCGCTGCACGACCGCGCCGGCCTCAAGCGCCTGACCGTCAGCACCTACCAGGCCGCCTCGGGCGGCGGGGTCGAGGGCATCCGGGTGCTGTCCGAACAGGTGCAGGCCGGCGCCGCCGGCGACCTCGACGGCCTGGCCCTGTCGCCGGAGGCCGCGCCCCTGCCCGAGCCGCAGAAGTGGGCCGTGCCGCTGGCCTACAACGTCGTGCCGCTGAACTACGTGCTGGGCGAGGACGGCTACACCGAGGAGGAACTGAAGCTGCGCGACGAGAGCCGCAAGATCCTGGGCCTGCCGGAGCTGCCGGTCAGCGGCACCTGCGTGCGCGTGCCGGTGTTCAGCGGCCACGCCCTTTCGATCAACGCCGAGTTCGAGCGGCCGATCTCGGTCGCCGAAGCGCTGGAGCTGCTGGGGAACGCGCCGGGCGTGGTGCTGGACGACGTGCCCAACCCGCTCGCCGCCACCGGCCAGGATCCGGTGTTCGTCGGCCGCGTGCGTCCCGACCCGACCGTCGAGCACGGCCTGGCCCTCTTCGTCGTGGGCGACAACCTGCGCAAGGGCGCGGCGCTGAACGCCGTGCAGGTGGCCGAGGTGCTGGTCGGCGGCTGACCAGGCGGGAGCCTCGCCCTTCGACGGGCCGAGGCTCCCCGCCGATCCGGCGCGGCCCTCGCCCCGAGCCCGTCGAAGGGCGGGCGCCGCGACAGCATGCCGCGCAGCCTCGGCAAGAGCGTTCATCCGCTCTTCACACCGCGGACGCGAAGGCTGTCGGCAGGATGCAGATCTCTCAGCTTTCGACCATCGATACGGGCGCCTCGGCCTCCGCCGTCGCCTATCCGGGCGGAACGGCGGCGGCGACGGCCGCGCTCAACGACACCAGCGGATCGGTCGGACTGGACCAGCAGTTGGGCGCCTATCACGCCCTGGCCGACCGCTGGGCCGGCGCGGGCTACGGCGAGCGGACGGGCCTGTCGCAGGCGCTCAACGAGTCGCCCTTCGCCAAGACCGTGCAGTCGGCGCTGAACACCTTCACCAAGGCCGCCTGGGCCGGGTCGGACGCCGCCCCGCCGGCGCCACAGCAGAAGGCGCTCGACGCCTTCGACGGCCTTTCGGAAACCCACCAGACCATCGTCGCCTCGCTGCAGGTGGGCGTGCCCGGCGCGCGCGGACCGGCCACGGTAGGCGACTATCGCGCGCGCCTGCAGTCGGACCTGGAGGCCGCCCAGCCGGTCGCGTCCGCCCCGCGCGACACCATCACCCTCTCGCCCGAGGCCCAGGCCCGCCTGGCCGGCGGCGTCGCGCCCGAGGCCTCCGCCGCGCCGGCGGTGGAAGCCACACCCCAGATGGCCGCCGCTCTCAGCGCCTACGGCAAGGCCGCGGGCTGATCGGGAGAGTCGCGGACCAACCCGGACGGGAAGCGGCGCATCGCACGCCCTGCGATGGCATGACGCCAAGGCGGCTGCTAGAGCTGGCGGCATGCACATCCTCGGCGTCCTGATCTTCCCTCTCATCATGGTGACGGCCTTCGCCATGCTCGGCGGGATGTGGCTGAAGGGCGTCGCCCACGTCGTCCAGGCCCGGCGCACGGGGGCCGTGCGGACACGGTCGATCCAGGGCGGGACAGTCTATCGCTCGCTGGAACCCGACAGGTTCCGCAGCGTGTTGCGATGGCGGACGATCGGCCTGGTGGTCATGACGCTCCCGGTCGCCTGGTTCGCCTTCCTGGCCGCCATCGCCCTGCTGGCGCTCGTCGCCGCCCTGCTCGGTTTCGGCGCGCCGACTAGCCCGTGAACCGCGCCAGCGCCACCGGTTCGCCCTTGCCGACGCTCATCTCCCCCGCCAACCAGTCGATGAAGGCCCGCACCCGGGCGGGCAGCTGGCCCCCGTGGCCCACATAGACGGCGTGGACCAGCTCGACGTCGCCGGGGTTGAAGGCCTCCAGCACCGGAACCAGACGGCCGGTGGCGATGTCGGGGCCGACGTGCAGCACTGACAGCCGGGCGATCCCCTGGCCGGCAAGGGCCAGGACCCGGGCGCTTTCGCCGTCGCCGACCTCGGCCCGGCCGTGCACGGGGCGATAGACGACCTCGCCGTCGATCTGGAAACCCCAGGAGTCGCAGTGGCGGGCGAAGTTGAAGGTCACCAGTTCATGGCCGACGAGATCGTCGGGATGGGCCGGCGTCCCCGCGCCCGCCAGATAGTCCGGCGAGGCGATCAGCACCATACGGCTGTGGGCGATCCTGCGGGCCACCAGCTGCGAAGCGCGCATCGGCCCCACGCGGATGGCCACGTCGGCGCGCTCGTCCATCAGGTCGATCACCTGGTCGGTGACGGTGATGTCGAGCTGGATGTCGGGATGGGCGGCCAGGAACTTCGGCGCCAGCGGCAGCAGGCAATGCTGGCCGAACGGCACGCTAGAATTGACCCGCACCCGGCCGCGGGGCGCGGCGCTGGCGGCCACCGCGCGCTCGGCCTCGTCGAGGTCGGCCAGCACGCGCAGCGAGCGCTCGTGGAAGGTCTGGCCCTCGGCGGTCAGGGTCAGCTTGCGGGTCGAGCGGTTGACCAGCCGCGCGCCGAGCCGCGCCTCCAGCCGGGCCACCAGCTTGCTGACCGCCGAGGGGGTCATGCGCAGCGAGCGCGCGGCCGCCGAGAAGCCGCCCTGCTCCACCGCCCGGACGAAGACCTCCATCTCGGCGGTGCGATTGATTTCCTGCCGCGCCATCGTGCCTTCAAGTCACAGCTGATTGTCCTTTCGATAATCTAATTCATCGAAAGCTTCGACGCTATCTGATGGCTCGCACATTCACCGGAGCCGGCCGTCATGCCCCTCGCCCTCTATGCCCTGACCGTCGGCGCCTTCGGCATCGGCGTCACCGAATTCGTCATCATGGGCCTGCTGATGCAGGTCTCGGCCGATCTCGGCGTCTCGATCCCGACCGCCGGCTGGCTGACCACGGGCTATGCGCTCGGCGTCTTCGTCGGCGCGCCGATCCTGACCCTGGCCACGCGCCGCCTGCCGCCCAAGACCACGCTGCTGGCCCTGATGGCGATCTTCACCCTGGGCAACCTGGCCGCCGCCCTGGCGCCGAGCTTCGCCCTGCTGATGGGCGCGCGGATCGTCACGGCCCTGGCCCACGGGACCTTCTTCGGCGTCGGCTCGCTGGTCGCCGTCTCGCTGGTGGCGCCCGAGCGCAAGGCCTCGGCCATCGCCATCATGTTCACCGGCCTGACCCTGGCCACCCTGCTCGGCGTGCCGTTCGGCGCCTGGCTGGGCCTGGCCTTCGGCTGGCGCTCGACCTTCTGGGCCGTGGCCGCCATCGGCGCCCTGGCGCTGGTCGTGCTGACCCTGTTGGTTCCCAAGGGCGACAAGGCCGGCGAGCCCGCCCCGCTGAAGGAGGAGTTCGCCGTCCTGGCCCGGCCGCAGGTGCAGCTGGGCCTGGTGATGACCGTGCTGGGCTTCGGCGGCGTGTTCGCGGTCTTCACCTACATCCAGCCGATCCTGACCGAGCTGGCCGGCTTCTCGAAGGCCGCCGTCTCGCCGATCCTCCTGGTGTTCGGCGCGGGCCTGGTGGCCGGCAACCTGCTGGGCGGCCGCTGGGCCGACCGGAACCTGAACGCCGCCCTGGCCGGGACGATCGCGATCCTGACCGTGGTCATGCTGGCCTCGGGCTGGGCGCTCCACGACAAGGTCGGGGCCGTGCTGGCCGCCTTCCTGCTGGGCGCGGCCGCCTTCGCCACCGTCGCCCCGCTGCAGATGCGAGTGCTGAGCCAGGCGGGCGGCGCGGGCCAGGGCCTGGCCTCCAGCCTCAACATCGCCGCCTTCAACCTCGGCAACGCCATCGGCGCGGCCCTGGGCGGCGCGGTGATCGCCCACGGCGCGGGCCTTGCGGCCATCGCCCCGATCGCGGCCCTGGTGCCGATGGCGGCCCTGGTCCTGGCGGCGCTGAGCCTGGGCCTGGAGCAGCGCGAAAAGCTGGCGGCGGCTTAGGCCGCGCCTCCTCCCCCGCTTCGCGGGGGAGGAGTGAAGACGGCGAAGCATGCTAAGCCCCTTCCATGCTCGCCGATCCCTTCTTCTACGCCGTCGCCGTTCCCGCCGTGATCCTGGTGGGCCTGGCCAAGGGCGGGTTCGCGGGGATCGGGGTGGTGGCCACGCCCCTGCTGGCCCTGGCCGTGGGACCGGTGAAGGCCGCCGCGATCCTGCTGCCGCTCCTGATCCTGCAGGACGTCGTCGGCGTCTGGGCCTATCGCAAGACCTGGGACAAGGGCCTCCTGATCCTGATGGTCCCGCCGGCGGCGGTCGGCATCTTCCTCGGCTGGGCCCTGGCCGCGCTGGTGTCTTCGGCGGCGGTGGAACTGGCGGTGGGGCTGGTGTCGGTGCTGTTCGCCGCCCAGCGGCTGTGGGCCGAGCGCGCGGTCAGGGCCGCCGCCGCCGTCGAGGCCGGCCCCGCCCGTCCGTGGCTGGGCGCCCTGTGCGGCATGGCCTCGGGCTTCACCAGCCAGATCGCCCACGCCGGCGGCCCGCCGTTCCAGATCTACGTCCTGCCGCGCCGCCTGCCGCGCGACGTCTTCGTCGGCACCAGCGCGATCTTCTTCGCCGTCGTCAACTGGATGAAGATGCCCGCCTACCTGGCCCTGGGCCAGTTCACGCCCGACGTGCTGACCGCCGTCGCCGTGCTGGCGCCCCTGGCCTTCGCCTCCACCTGGGCCGGGGTGTGGCTGGTGCGCCGCGTGCCGGCCGAGGGCTTCTACAAGGTGATCTACGTCCTCTTGATCCTCGTCGGAACCAAGCTGGCCTGGGATGGTTTGATCGGCGTGATGTGATGAACGGTCACGCTTGCGATACGCCCTTTCGGCGCCATGATGATCGACGTTTATACGTCACCCAATTCGACTAGGCTGGGCGGGCCATGACGATCTCCGACTTCACCAAGCACTATCCCACCTCGGGCGCGAAGCTCGCGGACCTGATCGTGCACCTGGCGGGGCTGGCCTGCGCCCTGCTGGGCGGCGGCATCCTGCTGGGCCTGGCCTTCGGCCTGGGTTCGCTGAGCCAGATGGCGGCGATCGGGGTCTACACCATCGGCCTGGTGACCATGCTGTCGCTGTCGACCGCCTACAACTTCTCCAAGGCGCGCTGGCAGCCGCTGCTGCGCCGCTTCGACCACGCCGGCATCTTCATCATGATCGCCGCCTCCTACACGCCCTTCACCACCCAGAACCTCAGCGGCTGGTGGGCCATCGGCATGACCGCGGCCGTCTGGGGCATCGCGGGCGCGGGCGTGCTGGCCAAACTGTTCCTGCCGGGCCTCGACAAGCGGTTTTGGGTCGGCCTCTACATGGCCCTGGGCTGGCTGGTTCTGGTGGCCATCAAGCCGATGATCGAGGGCCTGTCGTGGGTGGCCCTGCTGCTGCTGGCCATCGGCGGCATCGTCTATTCCACCGGTACGGTCTTCTACCTGATGCGCCGGCTGAAGTTCCGGCGCGCCATCTGGCACGGCCACGTGATCGGCGGTGCGGGTCTGCACTACGCGGCCGTCCTGGTCGGGGTGGTGCTGGCCGGCGCCCGGGCCTGACCCGCATGGCGCGCGACGGCGGACCGGACGGAAACGAGCCGAGCGGAACCGAGACCCGGATCACCATCCAGGGCCTGCTGCGCGACTGGCGCGGTCCCGACCCGCTGCGCGGCAAACGCCTGCCGGCCCCGCCGCCGGCCGCCCGCGCCGAGGCCGTCGGCTTTCCCGGCGTGCGGCTGTCGATCGAACAGGCCGAGGACGCGCTGAAGGCCGCCGCCGACCGCCTGGCGCCGGTGCGCTCGCTGATCGGCATGGACGAGTTCAACATCCTGGCCCTGTCGGGCGGGGCGGCCGGCGGCGCCTATGGCGCGGGCGTGCTGACGGGGCTGTCCAAGGCCGGTCGACGGCCGCACTTCGCCATCGTCACCGGCGTGTCGACCGGGGCTCTGATCGCGCCCCTGGCCTTCCTCGGCCCGGCCTGGGACGATCGCCTGACCGACGCCTATCTCGGCGGCCACGCGGCCGAACTGCTCAGCCTGCGGCGCCTCGCCCCGGCGCTGGGCCCCAGCATCTTCAAGGGCGAGAGCCTGGACGCCCTGGTCGAGCCCTTCGTCGACGAGAGCCTGATCGACGCCGTCGCCGCCGAGCACGCCAAGGGCCGGCGCCTGCTGATCGCCACCACCAATCTCGACAACCAGCGGGCTTCGATCTGGGACATGGGGGCCATCGCCACCCACGGCGGCCCCGAGGCGGTGAAGCTGTTCCGCGAGATCCTGGTGGCCTCGGCCTCGGTGCCGGGCCTCTTCCCGCCCAAGCTGTTCGACGTCGAATGCGAGGGCGAGCGACGCCAGGAGATGCACGTCGACGGCGGGGTGGCCGCGCCGCTGTTCCTGATGCCCGACGCCCTGCTGCACTGGCGCAACCTCGGCTCGCGCGTGCGCCGCGGCCGGGTCTATGTGATCGTCAACACGGTGCTCGACCCGTCGGCGCGCTCCACCCCGCCGGGCGTGGCCTCGATCATGGGCCGCAGCTTCGAGACCATGCTTCGGTTCTCCTACCGCCAGGCCATCAGCCTGGCCGAGGGCTTCTGCACCCGCCACAACCTGCCGCTCAGCGTGGCCTCGATCCCCGGCGACTTCGACGGCTTCAACATGCTGCGGTTCGACACCGTGACCATGCGGAAGATCTACGACAAGGCCGAGGCCCTGGCCGCCGACGACAAGGTCTGGAACAGCCCGACGCTGGAGCCGACCGGCTGGCGCGGCCTCTTCCGCCGCCCCGGCGGCCGCCCCAAGCCCGAACCCGGCGCGATCAGCCTGGATCCGGGAAGCGAGGGCTGAGGGCGTCGCGCCCCCGACGTCCCGTTCACCGTCGGCCGTCGGATCATCCCCCCTCCGGCGTCCGGGCGAGGGGCGTGCGTGGATAGTTCGGACAGTTGCGGGAGATCTGCGCCCAGGCCCTCTCCGCTTCGGCCGAGACGGCCCCGGACGCCGTGGCGTTGTCGAGCAGATATTCCTCGCTTCTCATGACGGTGAACCCGCCGCCGGACGGCTTCTGGTAGAGGACGACGTAGCCGCAGTGGCGATCGATGTTGGCGAACCAGCCGGCGAGGTCGACAGCGACGTAGACGCCGGGCGCGGGCGCCCGCGCGGGATCCTTGGTCCAGGTGATCTTCAGGATGCGCCGCTCCCTGACCGGCCCGGCGAGCCTGTTGAACGCCTTCAGCCGGGCCGAGAACTCCTCTGGGGTCTCCTGGCGGTTGCGGGCGTCGAGCGCCGCATAGGCGTCGGCGTAGCGGCCGGAATCGAGGTCGCCGAGATAGGCCAGAACCGTGCTCCGGGCGCTCTGCTCCAATGCGGCCGAAGGGATCCAGCCCGGCGCGGAGTCGGTCGTCACATTGACTTCCCGGATCGGGGCTTCGGCGGCGAGCGGCGCGGCCCCGAACGCCATGACGACAGTTGCGATGGAAGCGATCATCAAGCGTTGCATTGGGACAGCCTATAAGCCGGCGATTGAAACGGCCAGCGGCGAAGCCCGCCCGCATTGCAGGCGCGAAACCGAACGCAGTCATCCGGCAGCACTCGCCCGCTAGGCAGGGAGCGATTTCAACGTTCCGCCTCCGGTCATGCGCAAGCTCATCCTTCCCGCCCTCGCCGTCGCCCTGCTCGCCGCCTCGGCGGCTCACGCCCAGCCGTCCGGCGGCGGCCGCGGTCCCGGGG
>JASGDR010000576.1:0-8069 GCA_047607095.1 Caulobacter sp. | reverse complement strand
CGGTTGGCGGAGAGGTGAGGGGTTTGCCGGCTAGGGGCGTACCCTCTCACCCTCCCACGCCTTCGGCGCGGGCCCCTCCCTCTCTCCATGAGAGAGGGGTTTAGATTTCGACCACCTCGACCAGGGCCCCGCCGGGCGCGCGCAGGACGCCGGCGCGCTTGCCGCCGTAGACGGCGCCGTCGCGGACGGTGGGCGTGACGATCCAGTCGCCTTGCACGCCGTCGAAGTTCGGATGCTTTAGCGTGCAGATGGCGATGCCCGGCGGCAGGGCGCCGGCGTGGCCGGGGCGGGCCGTGGCCTCGGCCGGGTACTGGTCGAACTCCAGGAAGACGTCCTTTTCGAAGGTGGCGGTCGCCAGGGCGTGGCGGCTGTCTTTCGGCAGCTCGAAGGCCTCGTTGATCATGCTGTAGACGATGCTCATCGGCGCGCCGACGTCCAGGCCCAGGGTCAGGCCGAACCAGGCGCCGCTGGCCGCCATGTCGTCGCTGGCCAGCACCAGGATGAACAGCTTGTCGATCAGGCTGCCGGGATGGGGCAGGCCGTTGCCCGGCGAGACGATCTCGGTGAGGTAGACGATCTCGCCGTCGGGACCTTTCACCTGCATCGGGTGAATGGTGGGCAGGCCGTCGATGCGCTTGGGCGGGCCGATGATCTCGAACGGCGCGTCCTGCATGCGGGCGTTCACCGCCATCACGTCCTGGCAGCAGATCTCGATCGCCGCCCAGCCGTAGGTGCGCAAGGGGCGGTACTCCGGCACCGGGGCGCCCTCGACGAAGCGCAGGAAGACGTCGGCGCCGCTGGCCGGCTGCAGCACGGCGTAGGGTCGGCCGGCGCTGGCCGGGGCGCCCCAGCTGGCGGCGAGGTCTGCGGGGACCTCGCCCTGCTCGACCACCGTGTAGTCCAGCCATTGGGCGTAGCGCTGCGCGGCCTGGGCGACGTTCGGCGTCACCAGGGTGGCGGCCCGGAGAAGGTTCATCGAAATGGATCCTGAAAAGAACTAGTCGCGCAGCTCGACGGCCACGTCTTCCGAAGCCACGTCGCCGGTGGCGACGGCGGCCTCGGCCTCCTGCTGGACGATGCGCAGCACGCGGGCCAGGTACTCCTGCAGCCACAGACCGCGCTCGGCGGCGGCCTCAGGGCCGGGCTCGAAGCGCTCGATCTGCGCGCGGTCGAGACCGCCTTGGGCCTCAAGCACGCGTTCCAGCGTGTCGAGGCGGGCGCGGGTGACGGCCAGCTCCTGCACGACGGCCATGGTCACGGCCAGCACGCGCTCGACCTCGGGATTGGCGAAGAAATAGGGGCGCTTGCCGGCGGGCTTGGCGCCGGCGTCGGCCAGGGCGTCTGCGATGCTCATTTGGACTTCCGCGCTCCGATCACGCGCCAGGCGGCCTTGCGCCCATAGTCTTCGCTGTCGTCGTCGGCGGCGTCGGGGAAGACCTCGCGGTCGACCACGGCGGTGACGCCGTCATGGATCAGGTCTTCGGTCGCGAAGCCGGCCTCGACCATGCGCTCGTCCAGGTCGATCTCGTGCAGCGTGCTCCAGAAGGGCTCGTTGTTGTAGAAGGCGTCCCAGTCGCGCATGGCCTGCTCGAACAGCGGCATGGTCGGCGCGTATTGCGGCTGCTCGACGTGCAGCACGACGCCGCCGGGCGCCAGCACGCGGCGGCTTTCGGCGAAGATGGCCTTCATCGAGGTCAGCGACAGCTCGTGCAGGAACATGGTGGTCTGCACCCAGTCGAAGCTCTCGCCGGCGAAGCGCGACAGGTCGGCGCCGTCGGCCTGGACGAAGCGGATGTTGGTCACGCCCAGCGAGGCGGCGCGGGCGGCGGCGTAGCGCAGCATCGGCCCGCCGACGTCGATGGCCACGACTTCCGCGTCGGGGAAGGCCTGGGCGATCGGCAGGGCGCTGTGGCCGACCGTGGCGCCGATGTCGAGGATGCGGCGGGGCCTGAAGTCCGGCAGGCGGCGCTGGACCCAGCGCACCACGGCCTGGCCGCCGCCGTCGGAGAAGCGGCCGAGCAGCCCCCCGGTGGTGGCGAAGCCGCCGTGGTCGTAGTTGGCGCCGCCCGACACGTCGCCCTCGAAGCGCTCGACGTGGTAGCTGCCGGGCATGCAGTGATGATCGACGGCCGAGACGTAGCGCGGGATCGGCAGGCTCGGGTCGAGCTCCAGCCGGTCGTGCCCGGCGTTCAGGGCGGCGGCCTTGGCGGCCAGCTCCTCGGCCTGGCGCAGGGTGGTCCAGCGGCCGGCCTGCTGGCGCTGTTCCATGGTCAGGCGGCGAAGCGCCGACCAGGTCTGGAAGGCCGGATCCTTCAGCAGCGCCTTGCGGACCTCGTGGCGATCCTCAGGGCCGCGGCCATGGGCCTTCTGGAAGGCCGGCTCGACGCGGGTCTCCCAGGCCTGCTTCACGCCGGGGATGACGCGGGTGGAGAGGTGGCGGTTGAGCTGGGCCAGGACGTTCAGCCGCTCGATCTCGTCGTGCGACATTTCGGGGAACACCCCGTGGCGGCCGACCTTGCGATAGTCGGGCGGGCCGTCATAGGCCTGAACGGGCCCCTCGTTGACGCGACCGGACATGGCGGACTCCTACTCAATCGCCCAACTCAATCGAGAGGAGCTTGCGCCCGTCCGGCGGACGGCGGGGGCGTGACGACGCGAAAATCCGACTGCCGGGGAAGGAGGCGGGGATCAGGCGCCGGGGACGGCGGCCCGTTCGCCGGCGGCCGCTTCGATGCGGGCCTCCTCGACCGCGTGCTCCGGCGCGAAGCGGTAGCGGCCGAGCGGCAGCAGGACGAGGCCGCCCAGCACCAGCAGCACGGAGGCGACGACCAGGGAGAGCTGGTAGCCGCCGCTGGCGTCGAAGTCGGCTCCGAAGGCCACCGGTCCAAGGCCCGAACCCGCCGCATAGGCGCAGTAGAGGCAGCCGTAGAGGGTGGAATAGGACCGCGCTCCGAAATAGCGGGCGATCAGGAAGGCCAGCAGGTCGAACTCCATGCCGGCCGCCATGCCGACCAGGGCGATGGCCAGCAGGGCGCCCGTGAAGCCCGGATCCTGGCCGTGCAGGATCAGGCAGCCCACGGCCGGCAGGCACAGCAGGACGAGCGCCACGCCCGGCGCCCAGAAGCGATCCACAAGGAAGCCGCCGGCCACGCGTCCGACGATCACCGACAGGCCGACCACCGGCGCCAGGCTGACGATCTCGGCCTTGGTGAAGCCCTTCAGCTTCAGCATGTTCTCGAGATTGGGCAGCGGCCCGGCGATGGCGAACGAGAACAGCAGGAAACCGCCGGCGATCAGCCAGAACTTCGCATCGCGCAGGGCCTGCGGCAGCGTCAGGCCCGGCAGGGGCGCGGTCTCGGTGTGGACGCGGCCGGCGCCGGGGTCCTTGAAGGCCAGCAGCGCCACGGGCAGGGCGATCACGAGGGGCAGGGCGCCGGTGACGAGGTAGGCCGCCCGCCAGCCGTGGGCCTCGATCATCCACATCAGGAACGGCTTGATCAGGAAGCCGAACACGCCGGTGCCCATCAACGCGATCCCCAGCGCCAGACCCTTGTTGGCCTCGAAGCCGTTGTTGATCGCCCGGGTCCAGGTGGTGGGCAGGGTGCCCGCGCCGACCGCGCCCATCAGCGCCCAGTTCAGGTAGAACAGCGGAAGGGCCCCGCTGGTCAGCGAGAAGGCCATGAAGGCGAAGGCGAACAGGACGAGCGAGGCGATCGCCACCGGCCGCACCCCGATCCTGTCGCCCAGCCAGCCGATGATCGGCCCCACGATCATCACGGCCATCGTGGCGACCGGCAGGCCCAGCATGATCGAGGCGAAGCTCCAGCCGAATTCCCTGGCCAGCTGCGGGGCCAGCATGCCGATGCTGTAGAAGGGCAGGGGTGAAAGGCCCAGACCCACGCCCAGCACGACGCTGAGCAGCAGCGGCCAGCCCTTGCGGAATTCGCCGGCTTGCTTTTCGGATAGTTTCGCCATCGCCGTTTGCCCCGCCGCGATCACATCGGTAGGCGAGGCAGCCTGGGGCGCTAAGCTTCGCCCGCAACAGGAATATCCGGAGCAATCGCCTTGCGATCAGACGTCAGGCCCGGCGCCGCCCTCGCGGGGGTCAAGGTGCTCGATCTTTCCCGCGTGCTGGCCGGTCCGTGGGCGGCGCAGACCCTGGCCGACATGGGCGCCGAGGTCGTCAAGGTCGAGCGCCCGGGCGTCGGCGACGACACCCGGGCGTGGGGCCCGCCCTTCTTCGAGCGGGTGGACGGGAACCGGGGCGACGCGGCCTATTTCACCTGCGCCAACCGCAACAAGCGCTCGGTGACGATCGACATGGCCGACCCGCGCGGCGCCGACCTGATCCGAGCGATGGCCGCCGAGGCCGACGTGGTGGTCGAGAATTTCAAGGTCGGCGGGCTGGCCAAGTATGGCCTCGACTACGAAAGCCTGTCGAAGATCAATCCGCGCCTCGTCTACTGCTCGATCACCGGGTTCGGCCAGACCGGACCCTACGCGGCGCGGGCCGGCTACGACTACATGATCCAGGCCATGGGTGGACTGATGTCGGTCACCGGCCAGCCGGACGGAGCCGACGGGGCCGAGCCGATGAAGGCGGGGGTGGCGGTGGTCGACCTGTTCACCGGCCTCTACGCGGCCAACGCCATCCTCTGCGGCCTGCTGCACGCCCGCGCGACGGGGGAAGGCCAGCACATGGACATCGCCCTGTTCGACGTGCAGGCCGCCGTGCTGGCCAACCAGGCCAGCAACTATTTCGCGACGGGGAAGGCGCCCGGACGGCTGGGCAACGCCCACCCGAACCTCGCCCCCTACCAGGTGTTCGCCACGGCCGACGGGGCGATGGTGCTGGCGGTTGGCAACGACGGACAGTTCAGGGCCTTCGCCAAGGCGGCCGGCGCGCCGGAACTCGGGCAGGATCCGCGCTTCGCCACCAACGCCCAGCGGGTGGCCGCGCGGGGCGAACTGGCGCAACTGATGGCCCCGATCCTGGCCGGCCGCGAGACCAAGGCCTGGATCGCCCTGCTGGAAGCCGCCGGCGTGCCCTGCGGGCCTATCAACGCCATCGACCAGGTGTTCGAGGAGCCGCAGGCGGTTCACCGCCGGCTGGTGGTGGAGCAGGCGCGCGAGGATCTCGCCGCGCCGATCCGCACCGTCGCCTCGCCGATCCGCGCGTCGCGGACGCCGGTGGTGGTGGAGCGCCCGCCGCCGAGCCTTGGGGCGGATACGGTCGAGGTGCTGAAGGGGCTTGGCAGGAGCGAGGCCGAGGTCGCCGAGCTGAAGGTAGCCGGGGTGGTCTAGGGGTGTCCCACGCCGTGCGTGTCCTCGTCCTTCGACAGGCTCAGGATGAGGACAATTGTCACGGCTGCGTCAGTAGAAACCTCACCCTGAGCTTGTCGAAGGGCGAGGTTTCGCAGTGCTACCGCGCCGCCCGCGCCACGCCTTCGGGCATGGCTCCGGCGAAGTCGATGACGCACATGGCGCCGTACGAGCGGTGGTCGCCGCAGGCGACGCCGGCGCTGCTGTAGCCGGTCGACAGGATGTTGCGGCGATGGCCGCGGCCGGGCACGCGGCTGTCGACGATCAGCTGGCGCACGACGTCGCGGGGGTGATCGTAGCCGTAGGAGATGTTCTCGGCCGAGAGGCCGGCGTAGACGCCGTATTTGCGCAGGCGCTGACCAAGGCTGCCGGCGGCGCCGTGGCCGACGTCGCCGCGCGAGCCCTGCGCGCGGGCGTGATCGCGGGCCGCGTCGTCGATGCGGTCGTCGGCGGTCAGCGGGGGCAGGGGGCGTTGGCGCTGCAGTTCGGCGATAGCCTCGTCGAGGGCGTTCGGATCCTCGCCCATGGCCGGTTCGCCCCGGCCGAGCTCGCGCGCATAGGCCTGGGGATTGGCGCGGACGTAGTTGATCTCTTCGAGGACGGCCTGCTCCAGGGTCTGGGCGGCGGCGACCCGGGGCAAGGCGAGCAGCAGCAATCCGGCGAGCGCGACGCCCGGGCGACGGTAAGAACGCATACGAACCTACTAGATCGGAAAGCCCCTCGGTCCGTGCCTTAGCACGCTTCCGCGGATTCGCGCGGCGCCGCCGAACGTCGCGGGCGTCGCCCTATCCGTACGGCGAGAAAAACGGCGATCCGTCCCCGCGGCGCCCGGCGAGGCGGCATCAAGGCGTCACGACAACCGCCGGATTCCGCGATGCTTCTCGCCCTGCTGACCCTGCTGCACGTGCTGGTCTTCGTCTACTGGCTGGGCGGGGACCTGGGCGCCTTCTACATCTCGCGCTACCTGACCGATCCGGCCCGCACGGTGAAGGAGCGGGGCCTGGCCCTGCGCGTGCTCAACGACATCGACATGGCGCCGCGCACCTGCCTGATCCTGGCTCTGCCGACAGGGCTGACCCTGGCCAAGGTCAAGGGCTGGTGGGACGTCTCGCCGGTGGCCGTGGCGGCGGTCTGGGCGCTGTGCCTGTTCTGGCTGGTCATGGCCTGGAGCATCCACATCCACCACAGTCCGCCCAAGGCCGGGATCCGCCGCATCGACATCGCCATACGCTGGGGCGCGCTGGCGGGCCTGGGCGGTTTCGCGGCGGCGAGCCTGGCGGGCCTCGCGACCGCGCCGCTGTTCATCGCCCTGAAGATGCTGATCCTGGCGATCGCCATTTCCTGCGGCCTGCTGATCCGCCGCCAGCTGGCCCCGCTGGGCGCGCCGGTGACGACCATGCTGACCTCCGGCCCGACGCCGGAAACCGACGCGGCCATCGCCGCCGTGCTGGAGGCCACGCGGCCCGTGGTGGTGACCCTGTGGGTTCTGCTGATCGGCGCGGCCTTCCTCGGCCTCTTCACCCCGACCTGACGGAGCCCCGCCATGACCCTGCGTTTCGAACCGACCATGGTGCGCGAGGACAAGACCGCGCGTCAGCTCTACGAGGCGGTGAAGGCCAACCCGGCCCGCGCCCGCTTCGGCTTCGGCGCCAAGGCGGCGGTGGTCAATATCGACTTCCAGCAGGCCTATACGCGGCCCGACCTCTTTCCCAAGAGCGCCTACGTCACCGATCCCGACCAGATCGCCCACGTGAACCGCCTTTCGGCCCTGGCCCGCGCGCGCGGCATGCCGGTGATCTGGACGCGGGTGATGTACAAGCCCGACGGCGGCGACGCCGGCGTCTGGGGCACGCGCACCGACACCCCCGACAGCCTGCAGAACATCAAGGCCGGCAGCGAGCGCCACGCCTTCGACCCGCGGGTCGAGATCGACGCGGCGGTGGACCTCGTCTTCGACAAGCGCATGCCCAGCGCCTTCTTCGAAAGCCCGCTGCAGAGCTATCTGGTCTGGCACAAGGTCGACACCGTGATCCTGACCGGCGGCTCGACCAGCGGCTGCGTGCGGGCCACCGCCGTCGAGAGCCTGTCGCGCGGTTACCGCACCATCGTTCCCGAGCAGTGCGTGGCCGACAAGCACGAGAGCTACCACTACGCCAACCTGACCGACCTGCAGCTGAAGTACGCCGACGTGG
Source organism: Caulobacter sp. (assembly GCA_047607095.1). Classification (GTDB taxonomy): domain Bacteria; phylum Pseudomonadota; class Alphaproteobacteria; order Caulobacterales; family Caulobacteraceae; genus Caulobacter. The sequence continues at coordinate 555 of JASGDR010000576.1, read as the reverse complement.
TCGACGTGGAGGAGGCGGCGGCCTGGCTGAGGGGGTGACGGCCGGCTTTCGCGCCGACGCCGGGCGGAAGCGCCCGGTTGAAAAGCGCCCCTTCGTTCGGCCGGGCGATGCGCCATGCGAGCTATTGCGAATAACTCGCAAGTTCGCTAGGAGCGGTTTCTCTTAGTGCGCGGTCGTCGCGCCGGGGACCGTTGTGTATCGCAGTGCCTGATCGCGTTCTCACCTCCCTGGTCCGCAGCCATCACGGCGAACTCGTCTCGCATGTCCGTGGCAGCCTGCGGTCGGGCGCGGACGCCGAGGATCTGGTGCAGGAGACCTGGATCCGCGCCGGCCGGGTGATGGAGGCCGAAGCTCGGGGCGGGCCGGTGATCGGCAACATCCGGGCCCTGCTGTTCCGCATCGCCGGCAATCTTTCCATCGACCACCTGCGCAAGCGTCGGGTGAGGGCGCATCTGGAAGCCGCCAGCCTCGACACGCCCGGCGCCCTGAACGTCGCGGCCGCCGAGCCGTCGGCCGAGGCGCGACTGGTCCGGCGCGAACAGGAAGCGGCCTTCG
>JASGDR010000575.1:0-8484 GCA_047607095.1 Caulobacter sp. | reverse complement strand
TCCCAGCCGTTGACCCAGACCAGCCCCGCCTTGAGTTTTCGAGCGCCCTTGAGCCCCCGATTGATGTCGCTGGTCCACAGGCCCGCGGCCAGGCCGTAGACGGTGTCGTTGGCCAGGGCGAAGGCTTCGTCCTCGCCGGTGAAGCTCATCACGCCCAGGACCGGACCGAACACCTCTTCCCTGGCCAGCCTGTGGCCCGGCAGAACGGCGTCGAAGATGGTCGGCTCCACATAGAAGCCGCCGGTCTCGGCCCGCACCCGCGATCCGCCCAGCACCGGCGCACCGCCCTCTTCCCGGGCCTTGTCGATATAGCCGAGCGCGGTCTGCATCTGCCGCTCGCTGACCATGGCCCCGAAGCCGGTCTCGGGATCCAGCGGATCGCCGACCTGGATGGTCCGGGCCACCGCGACCACCTTCGCCAGGAACTCGTCCTTGATCGAGGCCTCGACCAGCAGTCGCGAGGCGGCGGTGCAGACCTCGCCCTGATTATAGAACACGCCCCAGGCGGCGGCTTCGGCGGCCGCGTCCAGGTCCGGACAGTCGGCGAAGACGATCTGGGGCGACTTGCCGCCCAGCTCCAGCGACACGCGCTTGAGATTGCTCTGGGCCGCGTATTCCATCAGCCGGCGGCCGGTTGGGCCCGAGCCGGTGAAGGCGATCATGTCGACGTCCATCGACCGCGCCAGCGCCTGGCCGGCGGTCGCGCCGAAGCCGGGGATCACGTTGAGCACCCCTGCCGGAAGCCCCGCTTCAAGGGCCAGCTCGCCCAGCTTCAGCGCCGTCAGCGGCGACTGCTCGGCGGGCTTGAGGACGACGGAGTTGCCCATGGCCAGCGCGGGCGCGACCTTCCACATCGCCATGTGCAGGGGGAAGTTCCACGGCACGATCGCCCCGATCACGCCCAGCGGTTCGTGGACGGCGAAGGAAAGACGATCCGCCGGCGAGGCGCCGACCTCGCCATAGACCTTGTCGAGGGCCTCGGCGTACCAGCGGGTGGTGTTGATCGCGAGCGGGATGTCGACATTGCGCGCGTCGCGGATCGGCTTGCCGACGTCCAGGCTCTCCAGCAGGGCCAGGTCCTCGGCGTCGCGCTCCATCAACTCGGCCAGGCGGAAGAGGATCTTCTTCTTCTGGCGCGGATGCAGGTCCCGCCAGCGGCCGTCCTCGAAGGCGGCGCGCGCGGCGGCCACGGCGCGCTCCACGTCGGCGACGTCGCAGGCGGCCACCCGGTTCAGCACGCCGCCGTCGCGCGGCCCGACATTGTCGAAGGTCTCGCCCGAAGCCGCGGCCGCGAGGTCGCCGTCGATCACCGCCCGGCCGGGAAGGGCCAGGCGGTTCAGTTGCTCGGAGATGGACGCGGGAACGCTCACGCCGGACGCCTCATGAAATTGTGATCACAGTTTGCGCCGCCGGCGGCGCTGTCAAGCCGGACTCGCCGCCCACGGCCGCCCGCATCTTGTCCATGCCTTCGGAAAGGTCAGCGGCGATGGCGCGGCGGGCGCCCTCGGCGTCCCTGGCCTTCAGGGCGTCCATGGCTTCCGCATGGTGATCGGCCGGCAGGCTGCCGGTGCCGACCCGGCCGAACACCACCCGCATGAACGGCCCGATCTGCAGCCACAGGCCGCCGGCCATGGCCAGCAGCACCTCGGCCCCGGCCCGCTCGTAGATGGCGAAGTGGAAGGCGTGGTTGGCGACCATGTAGCGGTCGACGTCGCCCACCCGCAGGGCTTCCTCCAGATCCTGGTCGATGGCTTTCAGCTTGCGCACCAAGGCTTCGTCGGCCCTGGGCGCGGCGCGGGCGGCCAGTTCCGGCTCGATCCACCGGCGCGCCAGCTCCAGCTGCTCCAGGCGCTCGGCGCTCAGCGAGGGGACGCTCAGACGCTTGTTGGCCGGGTTGATGGCCAGGGCCCGCTCGGCCACGAGCCGCCGCACGGCGTCGCGCACCGGCATGGGGCTGACCCCCAGCTCGGCCGCCAGGCTGCGCAGGGACACGCCCACGCCCGGGGCGATCTTGCCGGTGATCAGGGCCTGGCGGATGGAGTCGTAGACCTGGTCGTGAACCGCCGTGGAATCGGCCAGGGGGCGGCGCGTTTTCGGCTCGGCCATGTCCCCTCCTCTCCGCGACGCATTCCAGGGCTTGCCAGCTAGCCGATAATTGCGATCACAATGCAAGGTCTCGCGAAGGACTCTCCGACATGCCCGACTTCGGCGCCAACGACCTCGACGCCTACTGGATGCCGTTCACGCCCAACCGGCGGTTCAAGGCCGGCCCGCGCCTGCTCGCCGGCGCCAAGGGCATGCACTACACGACCCCCGACGGCCGCGAGATCCTCGACGCCACGGCCGGTCTGTGGTGCGTCAACGCCGGCCACGGGCGCGAACAGATCACCGAGGCGATCCGCAAGCAGGCCGGCGAGATGGACTACGCGCCGAGTTTCAATCTCGGCCACCCGCTGGCCTTTTCCTTCGCTTCACGCCTGGCCCAGGTGACGCCGAAGGGCCTGGACCGGATCTTCTTCACCAACAGCGGCTCGGAGTCGGTCGACACCGCCCTGAAGATCGCGCTCGCCTATCACCGCGCCCGCGGCAAGGGGACCAAGACCCGGCTGATCGGCCGCGAGCGCGCCTATCACGGCGTCGGCTTCGGCGGCATTTCGGTGGGCGGCATCCCCAAGAACCGGATGTATTTCGGCTCCCTGCTGACCGGCGTCGACCACCTGCCCCACACCCACGGCATTCCGGAAAACGTCTTCGCCCAGGGCCTGCCCAAGCACGGCGCGCACCTGGCCGACGATCTCGAACGCATCGTCGCCCTGCACGACGCCTCCAACATCGCCGCCGTCATCGTCGAGCCGGTCTCGGGCTCGACCGGCGTGCTGGTGCCGCCGGATGGCTATCTGCAGAAGCTGCGGACGATCTGCGACAAGCACGACATCCTCTTGATCTTCGACGAGGTGATCACCGGTTTCGGCCGGGTCGGCGCGCCCTTCGCCGCCGACCGCTTCGGCGTGACGCCCGACCTTCTGTGCATGGCCAAGGGCCTGACCAACGCCGCCGTCCCGGCCGGCGCCGTCGCCGCCAGCACGGCCATCTACGAGGCCATGCTCGACGGGGCCGACGCGCCGATCGAACTCTTCCACGGCTACACCTATTCGGGCCACCCGCTGGCCTGCGCGGCCGGCTTGGCGACGCTGGAGATCTACCAGGGCGAAGGCCTGTTCGAGCGCGCCCTGGCGATCGAGCCCTACTGGCGCGCGGCCGTCCATTCCCTGCGCGACGCCCGCCACGTGATCGACATCCGCGACTTCGGCCTGATCGCCGGGATCGAGCTTTCGCCCCGCCCCGGCGCCCCGACGGCCCGGGCCATGGAGGCCTTCGAGGCCGCCTTCGACCGGGGCCTGCTGATCCGGGTGACCGGCGACATCATCGCCCTGTCCCCGCCGCTGGTCATCGAGGAGGGTCAGATCGATCGCGTGGTGGAGACGATCCGAAAAGTGCTTGCCGCCGTGGACTGAACGACGCGAGCGTTCGGGCGACCTCGGAGTTCCCGCGCATGCTGCCCGCCCTCGTCGCCGCCGCGCTGCTCGCCGGCGCGCAAGGCCCGTCGCCGACACCGCCGCTGGCCGCGCCGGCGGTCTTCGTCAGCGGCGAGCACGGCTTGACCTTCCGCTCGCCGCCGGGCGCGTCCTACTGCCCGCTGCCGGACGACTTTCACGGCAGCGACCATGGAACCGACCTGCTGCTGAACGGCGGCCTGTGTACGGAGCCGGGCTTCCCGTCCCTCGGCCGCTTCGTCGCCACCAAGGGCGTGGCGGCGATCATGGTCTATTACGGCTATGACCCCACGGCCGGCGACGACGAACCCCGCCGCCCGCCGCCGTGCCGCAAGGTCGCCGTCATGCGCCTGATGGACGCCGACCGCCCCGTCTGCCGCAAGCGCTACGAGGGCCGGACCTATTATTCGGTCGAGGCGAAGTACGTGATCGTGGGCTCCAGGGAGGTCAGCCTGTCGCTGATCACCACGCCCGCACGCCTAGCGGCCGATCTTGAAACCCTCCGCGCCCTCGCCGCCACCGTAACGGCCTGCCGCAGCGGCTGGATGGTCGACGACAAGGTCGGCTCGGGCCCGATCTGCCCGACCGATGGGGTGTACTTCTGAGGGGCGTTGGCGAACAGGGAGCCTCCCCCTGAAAAGCGCTAAGCCTTCAGCCGCAGCACGTTGTTGTCGGCGGGCCGTTCGGCCACCGGCAGCGGCGCATCCACCGCCTGGCGCTGCACCAGGCAGCCGTACCAGCCCAGACCCTTGTAGGTTTCGTAGCCGGGGGTCAGGGCGTAGCCGATGGTCTTGTCGCCCTCGGCGTAGCTGCCCATCGAACCGTGCGAGGTGTCGAGCTTGAAGCTGTCGGTCAGCACGCCCTGCCCGTCCGAGGCCGCCAGGATCCGGTGGTTCTGGTCGAGCAGCATGACGCGCGAGCGCGAGCGCTCCTCGTCGGTCATGCGCACGCCGTCGACGATGGTCTGGGCCTGCGGGCGCCAGTCGAAGTGAACGCCCAGCACGCCGATCACCTTGCCCCTGGCCTCGCCGCCCTCGCGGATGGCGGTGGCGTAGGTGGCGACCGGCGCCTCGTCCAGCAGCCGCTGGCGGGCGATGTCGGCCACGGCGAAGTCGTCGCCGCTCTTGGTGCGCAGGGCTTCCTGGAACCAGCTGGCGTTGGCGACCGTGGCCCCCTGCACGCCGCGATACTTGTCGGGCCGCCCGCTGGCGATCACCCGCCCGGCCGTGTCGCAGATCCACAGGTCCAGATAGACGGTGTAGGCGTCGAGGATCACCCGCAGGCGCTGGCTGGCGTAGTCGGCTGCCTCGCGCGACGGGGCCATGGCGCAGTCGACAACAGCGCTGTCGGTCGCCCACCAGCGCACGTCACAGGTGCGCTCATAGAGGTTGCGGTCGATGATCTCGATGGCGTTCAGCGCCAGGTCGGCCAGCCGCTGGCCGCGCAGGTGCGACAGGATCGCCCCGCCGATGGCGGTCAGCTCGTCGAGGTCGGCGCGCACCTGGCTTTCCAGGGCTCCGGCCACCTCGTCGATCTGGGTGGAGATCTTCTTGAACTCCTCGGCGACGATGGCGAAGCCCTTGCCCGCCTCACCCGCGCGGGCGGCGACGATCAGGGCGTTGATCGCCAGCATCTTGGCGGCGCGGTTGACGGTCGAGATCTCGCCGATCTTCTGACCGGCCACGGCGCTCAGCCGCTCGGACAGGTCGAGGATGCGTTCGGGACGGAGGCTGGACTCTTCGACGGACATGAATGCTCCCCCCCGGGAACGCGAATCGAAAGCTCCGGTAAGGTTGACACCAGCGTCAGGTTTCTACCGCCCATTTTGGCAGAAAACTTCGCGTGGCGACGGATCGAACGAATTCCACCGCCGGATCAGCTCGGTTTCTGAGCAGAGATTGTCCAAACAAGTTTCATAACGACGTTATCCGTCAACCAAGCGTCACAAGGCGCTTGGCGCTCTCGCCGAATGACACCGGTGGACATTTTTCAGGATGGCAGGCAGGGTCGCCCAGCCAGGACGAGACGCCGATCAAGGCTCGCCGGCGCCGGGGAGAGACCGACCAGATGACCATCCAACGCCTATCGCGCCTGGCGGCCGGCGCCGCGACCCTCGCCCTGCTCGGCGGCGCCGCCCAGGCGGCGACCGAAACCCCGGCCTTTCCGGGCGCCGAGGGCGCGGGCCGGCTGTCGCTGGGCGGTCGCGGCGGCGCGGTGATCAAGGTGACCAACCTCGAGGACTCCGGCCCCGGCTCGCTGCGCGCCGCCGTCGAGGCCAAGGGTCCGCGCACCGTGGTCTTCGAGGTCGCCGGCACGATCCGGCTGAAATCCGACCTCAAGATCAGCCAGCCGCGCATCACCATCGCCGGCCAGACCGCGCCCGGCGGCGGGATCACCCTGCGCGACCATCCGCTGGTGGTCTCGGCCGACGACGTGGTCGTCCGCTTCATCCGCTCGCGCCTGGGCGACGAAAGCAGGACCGAGAGCGACGCGATCTGGATCAACAACGGCCGGCGGATCATCCTCGACCACGTCTCGGCCAGCTGGTCGGTGGACGAGACCCTGTCGGCCTCGGCCCGCTACGGCGAGGAAGGCCAGGGCTTCTTCGACCTCACCGTCCAGTGGTCGATCATCGCCGAGTCCATGGCCCATTCGCTGCACGCCAAGGGCGACCACGGCTACGGCAGCCTGATCCGCGGCGGCAAGGGCTCGAAGATCAGCTTCCACCACAATCTGTGGGCCAACCACATGGCCCGCATGCCCCGCCCCGGCAACTACGACGGCCCCGACAAGGACCCGATCGGGGCCCTCTTCGACTTCCGCTCCAACGTCTTCTACAACTGGGGCAAGGGCTACGCTGGCTACGACGCCGACAAGGCGGCGATGGTCGCCTACAACTTCGTCGACAACGCCTATGTCATGGGCCCGCAGAGCGGAAAGCCCGTGGCCTTCCAGGAAAGCAACAGCCTGGCCAAGGCGTATTTCGCCGGCAACAGCATGCTCACGGCCATCCCCGCCGATCCCTGGAGCCTGGTGACCTTCACCATCCCCGAGCCGGCCGGCTATCGGCTGGCCGCGCCGGTCGAGGTCGCGCCGGTCAAGCCCGAGCCGGCCCCTCTGGCCTATGAGCGCGTGCTGGCCGACGCCGGCGCCTCGGCGTTCCGCGACGGCGTCGACGCCCGGATCGTGGCCGGGGTGCGCGACCGCACCGGCGCGGTGATCAACAGCCAGAAGGACGTCGGCGGCTGGCCCGCCCTGCCCTCCGGAAAGCCGGCGCGCGACACCGACGGCGACGGCATGCCCGACGCCTGGGAAAAGGCCCACGACCTGGACCCGAAGAGCCCCGCCGACGGCGCGGCCCCCGCCAAGGACGGCTCGGGCTACACCAATCTCGAACTCTATCTCGCCGACGCCGCCCGGCGACGCGGCTGAGGCCGCACCGAAAACGCGGCCCCAAAACGCCGAAAGCCGGCGACCGCGAGGTCGCCGGCTTCCGTAACGCCGTGGCGGCGCGCCTCGGGGATCAGGCGCGCCGTCCGGATCAGTAACGCAGACGCGCGTTCAGGAAGAACACGCGGCCCAGCACGTCGTACACGGCCGGGTAGCCGGAGTTCGACGGCGAGGCGTTGCCGCCCAGGATCGGATAGGCTTCCTGGGTCAGGTTCTTGACGCCGGCCGTGAAGGCCAGGTTGTCGGTGACGTCCCAGTCGCCCGACAGGTCGAAGTAGTTCTTCGCGCCGATACGCTCGACCGTGTAGAGGCTGGCGGGGTTGTCATCGAGCACGTCGTCCAGGTGGCTCCACACCACGTTGACGCCGAACTGCTTGAACTTCCAGTTCGACGAGGCCAGCAGCTTGTGACGCGGGGTCGGGTTGCCGCAGCGGGTGCCGAACTTGTCGGCGCACTTGATCGGAGCCGAGATCTCGTCCGGGGTCGTCGTGTTTTCCCAGGTGTTGGTATAGAGGGCGCGGAACGACAGCGAACCCCAGTCCAGCAGGCCGATGTCTTCCAGGGCCGTGCGGTAGGTCACGCCGATGTCGAAGCCCTCGGTCTTGATCGTGGCCACATTCAACGCGGTCAGCGAGATGTAGTCGATCGAGCCGTTGGCCAGGCGACGGATTGCTTGGCAATAGGGCGAGTTCGGATTGCCGTTCACGATCGCGCCGTAGCAGACGTTCATGACGTTGGCGGCGCTGCCGCCAAAGGCCGCGATCGCGTCTTTGATCTCGATCGAGAAGTAATCGCCGGTAATCGACAGGCCCGAAATCCACGACGGGGTATAAGCGAAGCCGGCCGTGACGGTCGTGCCTTCTTCCGGACGCAGATTCGGGTTGCCGCCCGAAAGGGTCTGAGTTTGCTGGTTGGCGTTGATGTTGCCGACGGCGCTTGCGGCCAGACCAGAGTTGATACAGGCCTGACGGACTGCGGCGGTCTGGGTTACGCGGTTGGAGCAGGGATCGGTGGCGGACGGGAAGCCGTTGCTCTGCGGAGCATAGAGGTCGCCGACCGACGGAGCGCGGATCGCCTTGTTGTACGAGGCGCGCAACAGCAGGTCGTCGAAGGGCTTCCACGAACCGGCGACCTTGTAGGTCTTAACCGGGTCCGGCTGGGTGGTGTAGTCCGAGATACGGCCGGCAAGCTCCAGGTCCAGAACCTTGGCGAACGGCAGGTCCTTCAGGATCGGAACCAGCAGTTCGGCGTAGGCTTCGTAAACGTCGAAGCGACCGGCGACGGGCGGGCTGGCGTTGAAGCCGGTCAGGTTGCCGATAGCCAAGTCGTGGCTGGGGTCGAAGGCGAAGTCTTCGGCGCGGTATTCGGCGCCGACGGCGAAGCCGATCGGGCCGGCCGGCAGCGAGAACATGTTCGCCGTGTCGCCGTTGAAGGTCAGGCCGCCGTAGAGCTGCTCGTAGTCCTGCTGCGAGTTGATCCG
>JASGDR010000574.1:0-14777 GCA_047607095.1 Caulobacter sp. | reverse complement strand
TTTGGTTTCTTCCGCCATTCTTCCTGCTCCTGCTTCGTCCCCGCCGATCAACGGAAGGGTCGCGGGCGGGGTTCCGCAAAGCGGCCGGCCGGGCTCCGGCGGGGCTTAAGCCCGGGGAAGTTTGTGCTACATATGTTCCCATGTCTTCCGGCTTCGACTCGACCGACCCGTTCGGCGACCTCCCCGCTCCGCGCATCTCCGACCTGGCCCGCCCGCAGGCTCCCAGCGGCGGCGGTTCCGCGCCCGACTACCTGAACGGCCTGAACCCCGAGCAGCGCGAAGCCGTCGTCACCACCGAAGGCCCGGTGCTGGTGCTGGCCGGCGCGGGCACCGGCAAGACCCGCGTGTTGACCACCCGCCTGGCCCACATTCTGGCGACGGGCCGCGCCCGGCCGTGGGAAATCCTGGCCGTCACCTTCACCAACAAGGCCGCGCGCGAGATGCGCGAGCGGATCACCCACATCATCGGCCCGGAAGCCGAGGGCCTGCGCTGGCTGGGCACCTTCCACTCGGTGGCCGCCCAGATCCTGCGCCGCCACGCCGAGCTGGTGGGGCTGAAGTCGAACTACACGATCATCGACACCGACGATAACGAGCGCCTTCTGAAGCAGCTGATCGAGGCGGCCAATATCGACGCCAAGCGCTGGACGCCGCGCATCCTCTCGGGCCTGATCGACGCCTGGAAGAACCGCGGCTGGACGCCCGACAAGGTGCCGCCGTCCGAGGCCGGCGAGTTCGCCAACGGCAAGGGCATCACCCTCTATCGCCAGTACCAGGAGCGCCTGCGCATCCTGAACGCCTGCGACTTCGGCGACCTGCTGCTGCACAACATCACGATCTTCACGGCCAATCCCGACGTGCTGGCCGACTTCCAGCGCCGGTTCCAGTACGTGATGGTCGACGAGTACCAGGACACCAACGTCGCCCAGTACCTGTGGCTGCGCCTGCTGGCCCAGGGCCGCCAGAACGTCTGCTGCGTGGGCGACGACGACCAGTCGATCTATGGCTGGCGCGGGGCCGAGGTCGACAACATCCTGCGCTTCGAGCGCGACTTCCCCGGCGCCAAGGTGGTGCGGCTGGAGCGCAACTACCGCTCGACCGAGCACATCCTGGCCGCAGCCTCCACCCTGATCACCGCCAACAAGGGCCGCCTCGGCAAGACCCTGTGGACCGAGGCGACCGGCGGCGAGAAGGTCAAGGTCTCGGGCGTCTGGGACGGCGAGGCCGAAAGCCGGATGGTCGCCGACGAGATCGAGAAGGCCAAGAAGGCCGGCCGCCGTTACAACCAGATGGCCATTCTCGTTCGTGCGTCTTTCCAGATGCGCGCTTTCGAAGAGCGCTTCGTGATGCTGCAGATCCCCTACAAGGTGGTCGGCGGCCCGCGCTTCTTCGAACGGGCGGAAATCCGCGACGCCCACGCCTATCTGCGCCTGATCCAGTCGCCGGACGACGACCTGGCCTTCGAGCGCATCGTCAACACGCCCAAGCGCGGCATCGGCGACACCTCGGTGCAGAAGCTGCTGCAGATCGCGCGCGGCGAAGGCATCTCCACCGTCGAGGCGGCGCGGGTGATCATCGGCAGCGACGACCTGCCGGCCCGCACCCGCACGGCGCTTTCCAACTTCATCCGCGACCTCGACCGCTGGCGCGCCCAGATCGGAAACATGCACCACCAGCGGGTGCTGGAGATGGTGCTGGAGGAGAGCGGCTACACCGACGCCCTGCGCCTCGACAAAGGCCCGCAAAGCCAGACGCGCCTGGAAAACCTCAAGGAACTGGTCCAGTCGATGGGCCAGTTCGACAGCCTGGAGGCCTATCTGGAGCACGTGTCGCTGGTCATGGACCTGGACCGCGAGGCCACGGGCGACGCCGTCTGGATCATGACCCTGCACTCGGCCAAGGGCCTGGAGTTCCCGCTGGTGTTCCTGCCCGGCTGGGAGGAAGGCGTCTTCCCCAGCCAGCGCAGCATGGACGACAAGGGCGAGAAGGGCCTCGAGGAAGAGCGGCGCCTGGCTTACGTCGGCATCACCCGCGCCCGCGAGGAGGCGCGCATCAGCTTCGTGGCCAACCGGCAGGTCTATGGCCGCTGGACCAGCCAGCTGCCCAGCCGCTTCGTCGACGAACTGCCGCTGGAGCACGTCGATGCGGGGTCCGAGACCGGCTATTACGGCGGCGGTCCGGGCATGCAGCAGACGGTGTCGTCGCGCTGGGACGATCCGGGCACGAGCGCCTTCCAGAGCGGCAGCTACGACAGCCCCGGCTGGAAGCGGGCGCAGGATCGGGTGCAGGCGCGCGGCTTCGCCGATCGCGGCGGAAACAGCGGCGGGCACGCCGCCTGGCGCGGCGGCGGCTCGGCCGCGCGAGCCAAGCCGATCGAGGGCGAAGGCCGGCTGGTGGCCGTCTCGGCCCCCACCAACAGCGCCTACAGCCGCGGCGACCGCGTGTTCCACGTCAAGTTCGGCTACGGCAAGGTCGCCTCGATCGAGGGCAACAAGCTGACCGTCAATTTCGACAAGGCCGGCGAGAAGAAGGTCATCGACAGCTTCGTCGAGAAGGCCTGATGGCGGCGGGGCCAGGCGCGGGATCCCCCCGACGGCCCCCTCCTCCGCCTGTCCCCGCGAAGGCGGGGACCCAAGCCGGATTTCAGGATGAGGCAAGGCCGCGGATCGTCCCCCGGCTCGGCTTGCATCCCCGCCTGCGCGGGGATGTTCGGTGAAAAGCGTAGCCCAGCTCTAGACTGATGCGGTCACAGTAGCCGGCTTGGCCTTCACCACCTTCTTGCGGCGCTTGGGCAGGCCGGAAGGGTTGCCCCAGAAGGTCGCCACCGCCAGCGTGCCCAGCAGGGTCAGGGCCAGGCCCGAGACCGTCATCACCAGCCGGTAGGCCAGGCCGCCCACCTTGGCCGCGTGCAGCGGGAAGTCGGCGTTGGTGATGCGCGAGCCCAGCGGCATGGCCTGGGCGTCGCGCGAGGCGACCATCTTGCCGGTGGCCGGATCGAACCAGGCCATGCTGCGGCCGTTGGGCAGCCACTCGACCTGCTGGCGCAGGCGGATGCCGATCAGGCCGCCGGTCTTGGCCGGCAGGGCGATGGTCCGCACCTCGGCGCCGGGGAAGCGGGCCTGGGCCTGGCCGATCACGCCGGCCCAGTCGAGATCCCCGGCCAGCTTGCCGCCCTTGATCTTGGGCGCGGCGGCGGCTTTCTCCATCACCGCCGGCGACGAGAACGGCGCGCGCAGGGCCTGCGAGAACCACTTGAGGTTCATGGTCGCGCCGGTGGCCAGCGACAGGATCAGCAGCGGCGCCACCACCACACCGAGGTCGCGATGGTGGTGGACGACGGCCGCCCGCTTGGCCAGGCGCGGCCAGAGGCGCGGGTGGAACATCCGCCGCGTCGGCCACCACAGGATCAGGCCGGTGACCACGAAGCCCAGCCCGACCAGCCCGGCGATCCCCCCGACGATCTCGCCGGCGTCGCCGTTGAAGAGGTGGTGGTGCAGGTCGAACAGCCACACCTCCGGCCGGGCCCAGTTGCTGGTCCAGGCCTGGACGATCGCGCCGTCCTGGTCGGCATAGGCGGCCTTCTCGGTCTCGCCGGGATAGGACAGCTTGTGCAGGCCCATCTCGCGCTTGGCCAATACGATCGAGCGCGGGCGATCCTCGGCGCCGAAGATCCGCGTCGCGGCCGCCGCCAGGGTCGCCGTATCCTGCCGCTGGGCGTCGGCGGCGTGGGGCACGGTGGCGCGCAGGAACGCGTCCTCGTGCACCAGCAGCGCGCCGGTGAAGCCGAGCACGGCCAGCAGCAGGCCGATCAGCCCGCCGGCCCAGCGATGCAGGAGACGCAGGGTCTTCATCAGAAGCGCGCTTCCCAGCCCAGCGTCGCGGTGCGGCCCCGGCCGGCGTAGAACTTGTCCTTGGCCGGCAGCACGGTGTCGGAGTTGTAGGTGATGTACTGCTCGTTCAGCAGGTTCTGGACCCCCAGCGAGATCGCCCCCACCGGCAGTTCGTAGCGGGCGAAGGCGTCCACCAGGGTGTAGCCCGAGAAGTCGTCCTTCACGAGGGCGTGGCTCATGTCGCGCTGCAAATAGGTCTGCACCTGCAGACGCAGGGCCAGCTTGCCCGTGCGGTAGTCGGCCGCCAGGTTCACCCGGTCGGGCGAGATGTTGGCGCCGTCGAGATCGGTGTCGAGCTTGCCGTCGCCGTTGGCGTCGGTCTCGCCGCGCAGGCGGGCGTAGCCGGCCGAGACATCGAGGCCGTGGACCGGGGTCTTGGCCTTCACGTTCAGCTCCAGCCCCTCGATGGCCACCTTCTGGCGCTGGACGTCGAAGATGCCGCCGGTGTTCTTGACCAGCAGTTGGCCCAGTTTCGACGACGACCAGAAATAGGCGACGCTGGCGTCGAACGGCCCGCGCTTCCACTCGCCGCCGATCTCGCGGTTATTCGACACGATCGGCTCGATGTTGAGGTAGCTGTCGACGTCCACGCCGTCGATGTTGATGCTGCGCAGGATCCGGCCGACGTCCGGCACGGTGTAGCCCTCGGCGTAGCTGGCGTAGAGGCGCAGACCCCTCGTCGGCTCCAGCACGATCCCGCCGTTGGCCAGGGTCGACTTGAAGTCGGGATTTCCGCCGGCGACCTTGCGCGAGCCGTACGAGGCCAGGGTCGTGAAGTCGTCGACCTTCAGCTCGACGTTCTCGAAGCGCACGCCGCCGGCCAGGCGCAGCTTGCCGTCCAGCAGGGCGTAGTTGCCCTGGACGAAGGGCGCGACGCTCTGGAACTTGGTCGGCGGCACCCAGGCGCGGCCGGTGGCGATCAGCAGCTGTTCGGTGCGGTCGTTCATGGCGTCGAGGCCGACCGTGGCCGTCAGCCCCTCGATCCCCGGCACTTCGCGCTCGTAGTTCAGGCGCGCGCCCAGCTTGCGCGAGCGGTTCGACGACTGGTCGAACAGCGTGCCGGACGGAGCGATGCTGACGTCCTGGAAGGTGGCGTTGCGGTCGCCGCCGAAGGTGTCGCGCGAGCGGTTGAAGAACAGCTGGGCGGTGAAGTCGCCGCCGAGCACCTCGCCGCTGGTCAGCGAGGCCGACAAGGTCTCGACGCGGTTGGCGGCCGGCTTGCCCGGAACCGGACCGCGCATCGAGGTGGTGGGCAGGCGCGTGGCGCGATTGCCGTCGGTGGCCGCTACGGCCGTGCCGGTGACGGTCACGTAGTCGCCGTCGCCCTTCAGCTCGAAGCGGTTGGCGACCACGTCAAGGCGGGTGGTGTCGCCCAGCTGCCAGCCGAAGCGGCCGAAGATCGACAGGCTCTTGGAATCCTGGACGTCGCCCTGGGTGTTGTCCATGCCGATGCGGCGACCGTCGGCGTCGTAGAAGGCGCCGCGCTTCTCGTAGGCCACGCCGCCGGTGGCGTCGAAAGCGCCGCCGCGCCAGGCGACCAGGCCCGCGACCTTGCCGCCGACGCTGTCGCCAAGGTCATGGCCGAGCGTGGTCTGCACCAGGGTGCGACCCGAGACGCCGTCGTTCTTGGGCGGGCCGACCGTCACCTGGTTGACCACGCCGCCGGTGGCGCCGATGCCCTGCAGGGCGTTGGAGCCGTAGATCAGCTCGACGCGGTCCACGAAGAACGGGTCGATGGTGTAGCCGTCGCGCGAGCCGTCGCGGATCGGGGTCGACTGCGGAATGCCGTTGATCGCGAAGAGCGGCGAGCGGCCGCGCAGGCTCTCGCCCGAGCCCGACAGCTTCTGGCGGGTGGGCGAGAACGACGGCGACAGGGTCGACAGGGCGTCGACGATCGAGCCGCTGATCGCAACCTGCTGGTTCAGGGCCTCGGCGCCCACCACGTCGACGGTCAGCGGCAGGGCCGTGACCGGCAGCTTGGTGCGGGCGGCGGTGACGACCACCTGATCGACGTCGTCGGCTTCGCCCTTGGGAGCCTGGGCCTGGGCGTGGGCGGCGACCGAAAGCGCCGCCAGGCTGAGCGTCGAGAGCAGGACGCGCCGAGCGGCGGCGCGGGAGAAGCAGAGTCGCATGACCATCCCCTGAAAGAGAGGGCCGGCTATTGACGTAAATGCGACTGAGTTTCAATCCTGAAATACTATCCGACAGACGGTCAGCCGCCCCGCGCCATCGCCGCCATGTCCATGTACATCACCTCCCAGACGTGGCCGTCGGGGTCCTGGAAGCTGGCGCCGTACATCGGACCCATGTCCATGACCGGCTTCCATGCGCGGCCGCCGTTGGCCAGGGCCTTGGCCAGAAGATCATCGACCTCGGCCCGGCTGTCGGCCGACAGGCAGGTCAGGACCCCGGTGACCTGGAAGGCGTCGGCGATCTCGCCGTTGATGAACTGACGAAACTTGTCGTGGGTCAGCAGCATCACGTGGATCGCCTCGGACACCACCACGCAGGCGGCCGTGTCGTCGGAGAACTGCGGATTGATCGAAAAGCCCAGGGCCTCGAAGAAGGCCTTGGAGCGGGCAAGGTCGGCGACCGGCAGGTTGACGAAGATCATGCGCATCGAGCGGCTCCCTGAGCTTGTGTCGGTTCGAGGACGTTTCGCCCTCGCCGCTTCCGACATCGCGGCCGATCTTTTCTTCAGCCCTTCACGCGGGCCGGATTGCCCACGGCGGTCGCGCCGGCCGGCACGTCGCGGGTGACCACCGCCCCGGCCCCGATCACCGCGCCGTCGCCGATAGTGACGCCGGGGACGATGATCGCCCCGCCGCCGATCCAGACATCCTTGCCGATCGTCACCGGACGGCCGAACTCCAGCCCCGTTCTGCGGGTCTCGGCGTCGCGCGGATGGTCGGCGGCGAAGATCTTCACGTGCGGCCCGATCATGGTGCGGTCGCCGATCGTGACCGTGGTCACGTCCAGGATCACGCAGCCGAAGTTCATGAACACCCCGTCGCCCAGCACGATGTTGTAGCCGTAGTCGCAATGGAACGGCGCGCGGATGTTGGCCCCGGCGCCGACGCTTCCGAACCGCGCCTTCAGCAGTTCCTGGCGCCCGGCCAGGGTCTGGCCGGGGGCGTTGTAGAGCTCCATCCAGGCCAGGGCCTCCTCCTGGTCGGCGACGATCTCGGCGTCCAGCGGGTCATAGAGGTCGCCGGCCAGCATGCGCGCTTTATGGGTGCGGTCGTCGGTCAAGGGCGGGCTCCGGCGGCGGAAGACTGAGAGAGGAGGAGGAAGGCCCCGGGATGGACTCCGGGCCCCACGGGATCAAACCATAAAGGCGTTGAAACGAACGGCCCAGACCGCGCAAGGGCGTCCTATAAATCGGGGCGACGCAGCCTATATGCCGGGCGACTGACACGGAACGCCGCCCCCTCCCCCCACCTTGGGCGGCCTGGAGCCGATCATGAGCACAGCCGCCCTATCCGACACCCCGGCCGCCCCCGCCCTGGGCCGGGGTCTGACCTTCGCCATGGCCGCCGCCGCGGGCCTGGCCGTGGCCAACATCTATTACAACCAGCCGATGCTGGGCCTGATCGAGCGCGACCTCCCCGGCGCCGCGACCGCCTTCGTGCCGACCGCGACCCAGCTGGGCTATGCCGCCGGCCTCTTCCTGCTGACCCCGCTGGGCGACCGGATCGAGCGCAAGAGCCTGATCGTCGTGCAGTTCCTGGTTCTGGCCGCGGCCCTGGTCGCCGCCGCCCTGGCGCCGAGCACGGGCCTGCTGCTGGCCGCCTCGCTGCTCGTGGGGGCCGGGGCGACCGTGGCCCAGCAGATCGTGCCCTTCGCCGCCCACCTGTCGGCGCCCGAGCGCCGGGGCCAGACCGTGGGCGTCGTGATGTCGGGACTGCTGTGCGGCATCCTGCTGTCGCGCACCCTGGCCGGCTTCGTCGCCACGCACGGCGGCTGGCGGGCGATGTTCTGGCTGGGCGCGCCGATCGCCCTCGCCGCCGGGGCCCTGATGGCCGCCGTCCTGCCGCGCAGCAAGCCCGACACCGACCTCACCTACGCCGCCCTGCTCGGCTCGCTGGGCAAGCTGTGGCGCGAGTTCCCGGCCCTGCGGCTGGCGGCGCTGACCCAGGCCAGCCTGTTCGCCGCCTTCACCGCCTTCTGGACGATCCTGGCCCTGCAGCTGCAGGCCCGCTTCCACCTGGGGGCCGACGTCGCCGGCCTGTTCGGGATCATCGGCGTGGTGGGCGTGATGGCCGCGCCGATCGCCGGCCGCATCGCCGACAAGCGCGGCCCGCACCTGACCATCGCCCTCGGAGCGGTGCTGACCCTGGCCTCGTGGATCCTGTTCGGAACCTGGATCTCGGTCGTCGGGATGGTGGTCGGGGTCGTGCTGCTCGACTTCGCCATCCAGGGAGCGCTGATCTCGAACCAGCACCTGGTCTACGCCCTGCGGCCCGAGGCCCGGGCGCGGCTGAACACCCTGTTCATGGGCGGCATGTTCCTGGGCGGCGCGGCCGGCTCGGCCGCCGCCGCCACGGCCTGGAACATCGGCGGCTGGCCCAGCGTCTCCCTGATGGGCGCCGGCCTGGCGGCCGCGGCCACGGTGCTGCAGGTGACGAACCTGAAGGCGCGGAAGGGCTGAAACGCCCTGCGAGGTCCTCGCCCTTCGACAAGCTCAGGGTGAGGACCAATTCGAGACCCATGCTATTGAAATCCTCATCCTGAGCTTGTCGAAGGACGAGGATTTCACGCCTCAGTCCGCCGAGTGCTCGACCGCCAGCGCCAGGTCGAGCGCCCGGGCGGCTTCCTCGCCGGTGACCACCGGACGCGGCGCCTCGCCCCGCACGGCCTTCAGGAAGCCGGCCACGCTCTGGCCCAGCGGGTCCTTGCCGGCCGGGGTCTCGGTGAAGTCCTCGATCAGCGGGAACGGCGTGGTGTTGCGGAAGGTGCGGGCCAGGAAGTCGATCTCGACCTCGCCCGAGGGGTAGACGACCTTCATCGTCCGCTCGCGGGCCTCGGCTACGCGCGAGCTGTCGAACACGGCGGTGAACCCATTCGCGAAAGTGGCTTCCACCTTCACCCAGTCCAGGCCGTAGCCGCGATCGGCCTCGCCCTCGCCTTCCACGGCCACCGGATCGGCGGCGCACAGGGCCAGGGCCAGGTCGATGTCGTGGATCATCAAATCGAGCACCACGGAAACATCGAGGTTGCGGTCCGACGGCGTGCCGCGGCGCACCGCCTCCAGGCGCGTCGGCTGCTCGGGGATGTCGAGCAGGCCCATGGCCTGGAACACCACCCGCTCCTGGTGGCCGCAGGCCAGCGGCACGCCGGCCTTGGCGGCGGCGGCGATCAGGGCGTCGGCGTCTTCCGGCGACACGGCCAGGGGCTTTTCGGAATAGACCGGCTTGCCCGCCTTCAGCGCGGCCAGCGCCGCCTTGGCGTGGTGCACGGCCGGGGTGGCGACGGTGACCACGTCGACCGCCGCCAGGAAGGCGTCCATGTCGTCATAGGCCTTGGCGTCCAGCGGGCCGGCCAGGGCCTCGGCCCGCGCGAGATCGATGTCGAACACGCCGACCAGCTCGACGCCCGGCAGCTCGACATACTTCTTGGCGTGATAGCCGCCGAACACGCCGGCGCCGACGACGCCCGCCTTGAGGGGGCCCGCTTTCAGAACTTGGACTTGAGCTTCTTGGGTCATGGGCGCTGTCTCTAGACGCTTCGGGGGGCCGCGAAAAGCTTTGGCGGGCGGCGCGGACCAGCGCTAAACATTCGTTTGAACCAGAACACAACGGCCAAGAGCCCAGGGAGGTCGCCATGACCACGTCGCGAGAGATCCGCCTCAAGAGCCGCCCCGTCGGCGTGCCGACCGCCGACAACTTCGAGCTGGCGAGCGTCGAGCTGCCCGCTCCCGGCGACGGCGAGATCCAGGTCAGGAACCTCTACATGTCGGTCGATCCCTACATGCGCGGCCGCATGACCGATCGGAAGAGCTACGTGCCGCCGTTCGAGCTGGGCAAGGCCCTGCAGGGCGGCGCGGTCGGCGAGGTGATCGCCTCCAACGACCCCGGCTTCAAGGTCGGCGACCTGGTCAGCTCGATGTTCGGCTGGCGCGAGGCCTACAACGCCAACCCCGCGGCCCTGGCCGCCGCCGGTCCGATGGGCGGGATCATGAAGCTGTCCACCCACGGCATGCCGCCCCAGGCCTTCCTGGGCGTGGCCGGCATGCCCGGCATGACCGCCTACGCCGGCCTTCTGAGGGTCGCCGGCCTGAAGGAAGGCGACATCGTCTTCGTCTCGGCCGCCGCCGGCGCGGTGGGCTCGGTCGTCTGCCAGATCGCCAAGATCAAGGGCCACACGGTGATCGGCTCGGCCGGCGGGCCCGACAAGGTCGCGTTCCTCAAGTCGATCGGCGTCGATCACGTGATCGACTAAACGGACACCCCCGACGAGGTCGCCGAGCTGGCCAAGGTCGCCCCCAAGGGCATCGACGTCTATTTCGAGAACGTCGGCGGCGCGCACCTGGAGGCGGCGCTGAACTCGGCCCGCCCCTTCGGCCGCTTCGCCCTGTGCGGGATGATCTCGCAGTACAACGACACCGGCCGCCCGACCGGCCCGGCCAACATCATCCAGGCGGTGGGCAAGAGCCTTCGCCTCGAAGGCTTCATCGTCTCCAACCACTACGACCTGTTCCCCGCCTTCGTGCGCGACATGGCCGACTGGATCGGCTCGGGGAAACTGACGTGGAAGGAAACCGTGCTGGAAGGCGTCGAGCGCGCGCCCGAGGCCTTCATCAAGCTGTTCTCGGGCGAGAACCTCGGAAAGATGCTGGTGAAGCTGTAGGGGGCGAAGGCCCCCTCAGTCGGCTTCGCCGACAGCTCCCGCCGAGCAGGATCCTCCCCCTTCTGGGGGAGGTGGCCCGGAGGGCCGGAGGGGGGCCGGTTTCAGCTTTCGAGGAAGCGGCCGGTTCGCCCCCCAACAGAGGGAGGTTCCTGACGGACTTCCCCCTCAGTCGCTGCGCGACAGCTCCCCCTTCGGGGGGAGCACCTTTCTACCGCCCCCGCATCTCCGTCAGTTCCCAGCCCTCGCCCATCGCGACCTTGCGGAACTTGAACGTCACCCGCGCGCCGGGCTCCAGCGGGGTCTCGGCCAGCACGTCGCCATAGGCCTGGAAGACGGTGCGGCCGGCGGCCAGAGGCGCGGCGCTCGCGCCGTCGTGATCGAGCGTGACCACCTGGCCGTCGACGGCGGCGATCACGCCTTGAGTCTCATGCTGGGGGGCGGTCGAGATCGGCGGGGCGGGCTGGGCGGCCGGCGACTTCGAGCCCTCGCCCTTCTGGCCCGGACCGCAGCCGGCCAGGCTCGCAACCGCGAAAAGAACGAAAACAGCCTTGAAGTTCATAGCCTTACCCAATACCAAGCCCCTTGCTGGCCGCTCAATTGAGCGCATTTGCACAGTTTTTCCGCCGCACCTGCGAAATCGATCACATTTTCGATAGCGATTTCGTGATCGAAGTTTTACTCTAGCTGCGTCGGCGGTTCCTCCGCCGGACTTCGTGCAACGCCAGCCCCTCCCAGAACGCGTCCGATCCCTAGCGGAGACGATGCGTCCCGTGAAGGCGTTCGGCGCGAAATCGAAGCTCTGCATTTCGTCCGACCACGGTCGGATCACCGAGACGGAACCGATGACCGAACGCGGCGCCTTCTTCGACCTGGCCACTTCCACCCCGGTCGCCTTCGAAACCGTGATCGCCCCGCGCGACCGGGTCGAGATCCCGACCGAGGCGCCCCTGGCCATGCCGGTCCAGCCGCTGGGCTTCTGGCAGGGCGCGGCCCGCGCCGTGCGCAGCCCCGCCTCGGAAACCGCCATGCGCCGCTGGGTGATCTTCGTCGCCACGGCGATCATGGGCGCGGCCGGCTGGAAGGCGACGTTCGACACCGTGGCCCTGGGCGGCGTCACCCGCCTGGAAGCCGTCTGCCTGACCCTGCTGGCCCCGCTGTTCCTGGCGCTGGCCTTGTGGTTCGTCACCGCCGTCGCCGGCTTCGTGGTGCTGCTGCGCACGCCGAAGGACCCGCTGGGCATCGACAGCAGCAAGCCCATGCCCAAGCCGCGCGCCCGCACGGCCATCCTGATGCCGGTCTACAACGAGGACGCCCAGGCGGTGTTCGCCCGCCTGCGGGCCATGGACGCCTCGATCGCCGAGACCGGAAACAGCCGCGCCTTCGACATCTTCGTCATCTCCGACACCCGCGACGCCGCCGTGGCCCTGGCCGAGCAGGCCTGCTTCGCCCGCTTCCGCCGCGAGGCCTCCAGCCACGTCTTCTATCGCCGCCGCGCCGACAACGTGGGCCGCAAGGCCGGCAACGTCGCCGACTGGGTCGCCCGCTGGGGCGGCGACTACGAGCACATGCTGGTGCTCGACGCCGACAGCCTGATGACCGGCGACGCCATGGTCCGCCTGGCCGACGCCATGGAGCGTCACCCCGGCGTGGGTCTGATCCAGACCATGCCGACCATCATCAACGGCCAGACCATCTTCGCCCGCACCCTGCAGTTCGCCACCAAGCTCTACGGCCGCGTCGCCTGGACGGGCCTGGCCTGGTGGTCGGGTTCGGAAAGCTCGTTCTGGGGCCACAACGCCATCATCCGCACCAAGGCCTTCGCCCAGACCTGCGGCCTGCCCTCGCTGAACGGCCCCAAGCCCTTCGGCGGCGAGGTGATGAGCCACGACGCCCTGGAAAGCGCCCTGCTGCGCCGCGGCGGCTGGGCCGTGCACCTGGCCCCCTACCTGGAAGGCTCCTACGAGGAGAGCCCCTCGAACCTGCTCGACTTCGCCACCCGCGACCGTCGCTGGTGCCGGGGCAACGTCCAGCACGTGCCGCTGATCGGCCTCAAGGGCCTGCACTGGATGAGCCGCCTGCACCTGGTGATCGGCGTGCTCAGCTACGCCCTGTCGCCCATCTGGTTCGTGGCCCTGTCGGCCGGCGTCATCTCGCGGGCCCTGATGCCCGAGGTGAAGAAGGCCGCCTTCACGATGGCCGACCTGCAGGCCGCCGCCCACGCCCTGATCGACTGGCGCGAGATCCAGGCCACCGCCTGGGCGATGATCATCACCTTCGTGCTGCTGTTCGGCCCGAAGATCATGGGCGCCACGCTGATCTTCATGCGCAAGCACGAGATCAAGGGCTTCGGCGGCCGCCGCCGCGTGCTGGCCGGCCTGGGCGTCGAGATGCTGCTCTCGGCCCTGGTCGCCCCGATGCTGATGTTCACCCAGACCCGCGCCCTGGTCGAAATCCTGGCCGGCCGCGTCGGCGGCTGGAGCGCCCAGCGCCGCGACGCCGACAAGGTGGCCTTCAAGGAAGCCTGCGCCGCCATGGGCTGGATCAGCGCCACGGGCCTGGCCCTGGCCGCGATGTTCTGGTTCACGCCCGACCTGCTGACCGCCACCGCCCCGATCCTGGCGGGCCTGATCCTGGCCGTGCCGCTGACCATGCTGGGCGCCAGCAAGGCCGCGGGCCTGGCCCTGAAGGCCAACGGCCTGTTCATGACCCCCGACGAGCGCACGCCTCCGGCCATCGTCCGCGCCGCCCTCGGCCCGGTCTGCGAGCCGCCCGCCCGCTGGAAGATCGGCAAGGCCCCGGCGCCCGCCCTGGCCGCCGCCGAGCAGAACGCGGCCTGATCGCGCTTCGCCCCGATGTGAAAGCCCCGCCCTCGCCGGCGGGGCTTTTTCATTTCGGCCGCCGAGAAACATCTACTCAAGCTTCGCAACGGCTGGCGGCTCGCCTCCCGGGGGAGTAGAAGCGCGCTTCGTTCGGATTTGACGGAGCCTCCGCCGTGTCGCGGCTTTTCAGCGCCTATGTGATCGTCGACTGGAGCGCGGCGGCCAAGCCGACCACGGGCGCGGATTCCGTCTGGATCGGCGTGCTCAAGCGCGACGTGCGCTTCCGCCTGACCTTCGAAAGCTTCAACCCGGCCACCCGCCAGGAGGCCGAGGCCAAGCTGGCCGTGATCCTCGACGACCTGAAGAAGCGCGGCGAGCGCGCCCTGGTGGGCTTCGACTTCCCGCTGGGCTTCCCGCGCGGCTTCTCCCAGGCCCTGAACCTGCCGGGCGAGACGCCCTGGCGCGCGGTCTGGGACCAGCTGAACAAGATGGTCAAGGACAAGGCCGACAACACCAACAACCGCTTCGGCGTGGGCTCGGAGATCAACCGCCGCCTGACCGGCGGGCCGTTCCCGTTCTGGGGCTGCCCGCCCAAGGACGCGCTCACCACCCTGCAGCCCAAGCGCACCCGCGAGCATGGCCCGGACGACCTGCCGGAGTTCCGCCACGCCGACGTGGCCGCCAAGGGCGCGCACTCGATCTGGAAGCTCTATTACAACGGCTCGGTCGGCGGACAGGCGATCATGGGCATCCCGGCCGTGCGCCGCCTGAAGGACGCCCGGGGCGAGGCCCTGCGCGTCTGGCCGTTCGAGACCGGCTTCAAGGCCCTGTCCGAGGCCGACCTCGAGGGCGTCGACGCGGTCGTGGCCGAGGTCTATCCCTCGCTGATCAAGGCCGTTCCCGGCCCCGGCGAGATCAAGGACCTGGCCCAGGTGCGAGGCCTGGCCGAACACTTCGCCAAGCTCGACGAGGCCGGCAAGCTGGCGGCCCTGTTCGGGCCGAGCAAGGACACGCCCGCCGAACTGGTCGAAGACGTGCACACCCAGGAAGGCTGGATCCTGGGCGCTGCGATCTGATCCCTCTCCCCTTGCGGGAGAGGGTGGCCCCACGAAGTGGGGTCGGGTGAGGGGTCGCACGTACGAAAACGCCGCGAAAGCTGATCGGCTTTCGCGGCGTCTTGCGTTTGAGAGCCCCCTCATCCGTCGTCCTTCGGACAACA
>JASGDR010000573.1:0-10570 GCA_047607095.1 Caulobacter sp. | reverse complement strand
GCGGATTTTGCGCGAAATGCGCACACGGCGCGGGCCGCGGCCGCTTTTTGGGCGAGGGCCGTCGGGCGTTCGCAGGGCCGCCTGATTTGAAATCATTGAAGAAACTCCCCCCTGGCGTCGCCCCTGCGAACGCCCGACGGCCCTCGCCCAAAAAGCGGCCGCGGCCCGCGCCGTGTGCGCATTTCGCGCAAAATCCGCTTTTTGCGAAGCTGTATCCTGATACTATACAACTATGGCTTGTCACACCTCAGGTTGTTGCGATATGCAAAACACGCTGAAGCTGTTTCAGCAACTCAAAAGGGGTTGTTCAAATGTCTTTGCTGAGCGATGCGCTGCTTTCGGAAGTGAGCGGCGGCTACGATACCAGTGACTGCTACTACTATGAATGCTGGTACTATTGCGAAGAGACGACCTATTACTTCGAAGATGGTAGCAGCTACACCGACAGCTGGTGCTACATTGAATGCTATGAATTCATCGGCCCCTGCTAAACGCTGGTTTTGCATCGGCTTACTGGAAGCCGATGCAAAAGCTTGCGGCGCCCTGACGGGCGCCGTGAGCGGTCTCTTTCGTCCGGAGGAGGGCTGGAGCCTCGATCTCGTCAGGATCCGCGCAGGCGGCGCGCCCGACGATCGTCAGGAAGTTGCGCAATTCAGGCGCGCACTGCTGCCGACGAGCGTCGACGTCTTCGACCTGCGCCAGGGCCGCGACTGGATGTCCGGCGACGAATTTCTGAGGGGGGCGTCAGAGCCGGCGCTCCCCTCGGAAGGCGGTCGCCCTCGGGTCGTCGTCACGCCCGGTCAGATCGATCGGCTGGACGAGATTCTGGAGCGCAGGAGCGATGCTCGGAGCGTCTTCCTGACGGGCCTCGGCCCCTGGCGGGATTTCTTCGGCGGCGAACTGTGCATGCGACTGACCAAGCGCTGGATCCTGATGGACGACCCGACCTTCCGGCTTGAGCCCGTGGCCACCTTCGCCAACTTCGCCACTGTCGGTAAGGTTGATCGAACTTGGGTTGAGTGGCTTCTGTTCGAGCGGGCTTTCGCCGACCGACCGGACCCGACGGACGAACCCGTCGTCGCGCTGGATCTGGCGGAAGGCCTGCCGATCGGAAGGGACCGCGTGGCGGCCTATCTGGAGACTTTGAAGCGAATGCTGAGGGGCTGAACGGTGGTGCAGTATCGGGAAGCGGCCGTTCTCGGACGGCGCAACAGGTGGAGCCGGGTCGCCCGGCTGAAGAGCTTCGACTGGCGCGGGCCGGCGGCCATCGCACTGACGAGCGCCGTCGTCATGTGCCTGCTGACGGGCGTGGGGGTCACCAGCCAGATCGTACTGCCGATCCGCCAGGAGGCGGCGCGGGCGCCGGCGATCGGCAAGCCCGAGAACACCGTCGATCTTTTCTTCTTCGGACGGACCGAACAGCCCTGCGGCCAGGCGCTGACCTTCAAGACCGATCCGTCGATCGCCCCCGCGATCGCCCAGAGCGAGGTCGTCCGGGTGGCCCCCACCCAATCCAGCCGCCGATATTTCAACGCCCGCGTGGAAGTCGCCGGCGACGTCGTTCGGCTCGTTCCCGACCAGGTCTGCGAAGGCGGCTCTTTCAAGCCCGGCGTGATCGAAACCGGGTCGCCGCCGACGACCATTCTTTCCCGACTGATTTCCGGCGTGCAGGGGGAGCAAGGCGCATGAGCAAGGCCGCGACCTACATCAACCAGATCAACGCCGGCGAATGCGGCGCGGCCTGCCTGAACACCGTGCTGACGATGCGCGGCGCGCCCGGCTTTCTCAACAAGGCGCGATACGAGCGGCTGATCTCGGCCGAGGGCAGCACCCTGCTCGACATCAAGAAGATGGCCGAGGCGGAGGGCGCGACCTGCGAGGCGCATTTCGTCGAGCTCGACGCCCTGGCCAAGCTGCCGCTGCCGGCCATCCTGCACTGGAACTTCAACCACTTCGTCGTCCTGCTCGAGATCGGCTCGCGATACGTCGTGTTCGATCCGGCCGTCGGCCGCATGCGGCTGGACGCCGAGCAGTTCTCGGCCTCGTTCACCGGCTACTGCCTGGTGTTTCCGGGCAAGGGCGCGACCGCCCCCTCCCCTCCGCGCCCGCCGCTGCGCCTGCCCAGCGCCATGGTCGCCCCCACGCTGCTGCTGTCGGCGGCGATCTCGGGCCTGACCATCCTGCTGGCGGCCTTTCCCGGGCTGCTGTTCCGGTTCCTGAACGCCAGCTCCGTTCTGCTGATGGCGCTGCTCGCCGCGAGCGCGTTCGCGGGCGTCGCCCTGATCCGCTTTCTCTGCACGCACCTGATGACCGACATGCTCGGCCGGACGGTCGACGCCGCGGGGCGGCGCGAGCGCGCCGAGATCACCGAGCGCTTCGCCCGCATCCCCTTCCTCATCGGCGAGGCGGCGGACACCGACGAGATCACCGGCGTGCTGTCGCGTCGCCTCGGCAACATCGACCGCCTGCTGCGGCTGCGCATGGAACAGCCGGTCGCCGCCTTCCTGATCGTCGCCGCGACGATCGCCCTGATCTGTTTCAGCCCGCCCCTGGCCGCGATCGCCCTCGGCGCCGCGGGCGCGGCCTGCGCCGCCAAGCTGCTTCTGCAGAAGCGCCACGAGATGGACGCCAACACGGCCAAGTCGGCGACGGGATGGGCGCACGCCGTCCTGCAGGAAAACCTGCGGCACGCCGACACCCTGCGCTCCTCAGGCGCCGGCGCGCAGCGCTTCGAGCTCTGGCGCGGCCGGGACGACCACTTCAGGGTCCTGCAGCTTCAGGGGGCGATGCAGCGCGAGGGGACCGAGCACCTGGCCGACCTCATCCGCTCGGTCGCCTATCTGGGCTTCTCGCTGACCAACGTGCTGGCCGTCGTGACGGGCGTCTATGGCTGGCCGGTCATGGTCTCGCTGGCCGCGCTGTTCCACCTGCTGTTCGACGCGGTGCTCAAGCTGGCGGCCGCCCTGGCCGAACAGGCGCGGATCGAACAGGAGAACCTGGCGCTCGACACCCTGTTCCCCGCCACGGCCGAGGCCGGCGCGCCGCCGGCCTTCGCCCCGCCCCAGGACCCGGACGTCGCGATGAGCCTCGACCGGGTGGCGTTCCGTCGTCGCAAGGGCGCGCGTCCAGTGTTCGAGAACCTGTCGCTGGAGGTCCGCAAGGGCGAGCGCATCGCCATCATGGGCCGCTCGGGCGCCGGCAAGAGCACCTTGGTGAAGCTGCTGGCGGGCCTCTACCCCGCCGACGAGGGCGTGGTCGGCCGCGCCGCGGACATCACCGAGAAGGACGCCCTGTTCCTCTTCCAGGACCTGGCCGTCTTCAAGGGCTCGATCCTCGAGAACGTCTCGAACTTCTCGTCCGAGGCCGACGAGGCCAGGGCCTGGGAAGCGCTCGACCGGGTCGGCCTCCGCCCCGTCGTCCAGGGCCTGCCCTTGAAGCTGGAGACCGTGGTCTCGCCCCGCGGCCCGCTGTCGTCGGGCCAGTTGCAGCGACTGTCGCTGGCCCGCGCGGTCTATCTGCGCCCGCGGCTGCTGGTGATGGACGAAAGCACCTCGCACCTGGACGCCGACACCGAGGCCCGGGTGATGCAGGCGCTCCGCGAGGTCGTTCCGACCATCATCTACGTCGGACATCGTCCCGGCATCCTGAACCTGATGGACAGGGTGCTCGTCCTGGAAGCCGAGGGGCTGAAAAGGCTTTCCAAACAACCCAACCCCGTCGTGAACGCGGCGGTCAGAGCGTGAAATCCGGGAGATAGGCAATGAACAAGACCGTGAGGAACATCATCGTCGCCGGCGTCGCCCTGGCGTGCCTGGGTGGCGGCGGCGTCTGGGCCCTGACCTCGATGGACAAGGGCGTCAGCCTGAAGCCCTCGGCCCAGAACACGCGTCGCGACCTGACCCATATGAACGACGTTCAGTTGCTGGAGTTCGCCAAGACCAGCTTCCTGATGACCGACCGCAACAAGGACGGCGTCATCGAGCTGGACGAAGCGCCCAAGGCCCGCGTCACCAACAAGAAGAATGGCGAGGTGGTCAACACCGAGACCAGCCCGGAGCTCTGGATCACGCGCTTCGACGAGGACAAGGACAACAAGGTCAGCTGGGACGAGTACTACGCCAAGGTCAAATTCCTGGCGAAGAAGGGCAAGCAGAAGAAGGACGGCGAAGAGGACTGCGTGGACTGCAAGCCGATCGTCTGATGCTGCTTTCCTCTCCCATCGGATCCTTCGTCCGCGAAGCCGACGGATGGTGCTTCGATCCGGACATCGAGGCGCTGGACGTCGACGTGGACCTGGAGCTCTACCTGGGCGACCTCCTCGGGCGGCTAGGCGATCTTTCGTCGCGAAAGCCTCCCGAGGACCTGGAGGCCCGGCTGGCCCGGGCCGACGTCCGGGCGAGGCCGCCCCTGAGCGTCGAGCCGTCGGCCGACGCGCGGAAGAAGGCCGGCCTTCGCGCCGCGACCGCTTCGGAGCGGCGACGGCAGCAAGCCCGCCTGGGCGCCGGCCTTCACCGGCTGGAGACCCTCGCGCCCGAACTCGGCGCGTTGCGAACGCGACGGGTCCGCGTGCTGGAGAACGGACCGAAGGGGGGGATCGCCTGCGCGCCGGCGAGCGCCATCCCGTCGCGCCTGGCGCAGCTGAGCGCCTTCATCGCGCGCAACCGATCCAGGTCGCCGGCCCTGACGGCGATCTACGCCTACGCCCTGTTCCTGTTCATCCATCCGTTCGCCGACGAGAACGGCCGCACCGCGCGCCAACTGCTGGCCGCGATGCTCCGTCCGGAGACCGGCGGCGACGAACCGCTGCTGTTCGCGCCCGTCATGAACCTGTTCGAGGGCGAGCTGTCGGAGTGCATGCACGACCTGATCTTCCGCGGCGGCTGGGCGGCCTTCACGGCCCGGCTCGCCGCAATAATTACGATTTACATCGAGGCCACAATCCAAGTCACAACCTGTGATCACGTCGATTAGAGCATTGAATTTGAAGTATATATCCCTTCAAGCGATAGCTTCAATTTTACCACAATCTTAGATCTACATTCGAGCTCTAAGTGAGGGGGCTTTAGATGTCATTGCGTGGGCGTTCGCGCGTCGTGTGCATATCGGCTTGCGGGCTGGCGAACATCGCCTTCGGGGCCCTGGCCCACGCCCAGACCTCGGCCGCGCCGGCCAAGCCCGCGGGGGCGGACCCCGCCGCCGTCTCGGGGCTGGTCGTCGAGGGCAAGAAGCCCGTGAACCGCGCCGACCGCCGCACCTACGACGTCAAGAACGACGAAGACGCGCAGAACGGCACCGCCGCCGATGCGCTGAACAAGATCCCCGGAGTTTCGGTGAGCGCCGAGGGCGGCCTCACCCTGCGCGGAGACTCCAACGTCAAGGTGCTGATCAACGGCCGCGAGACGGCCATGGTCAAGGGCGAGAACCGGGCGTTGACGCTGCTGAGCATGAGCGGCGCGGCCATCAGCTCCATCGAGGTCATGACCAATCCCTCGGCGCAGTTCAGCGCCGACGGATCGGGCGGCGTCATCAACATCATCACCCGCCGCGACGCCCCGCTGGGCGGCGCCGGCTCGGTGCGGGTCAATGTCGGCGACGGTCGCCACAACGCCAACGCCGTCGGCTCCTACAACACCGGCGCCGTCACCTACAATCTGTCGGCCAACGTCCAGCACAACGGCTACGACACGGAAAGCGCCTCCGACCGCCGCAACCTCAACGCCCTGACCGGCGCGTCCACGCAGCTGCTCAGCCGCAACCACAACGACTTCACCCTCGACATCGCCTCGGCCACGGGCGGGATCGACTATCGCTATTCCGAAAAGGGCACCCTGGGCGGCGAACTCACGGCGGCCCGCCGCAAGATCGGCTTCGCGATCGACGGGGATTCCAGCCTCTATGACGCCGCGGGCGCGCTTTCGAGCCTGTACGACCGCGTGTCGCGCAACCGCACGCTTCGCAACGACGTCTCCGGCGCCCTCTACTGGGACCTGCGGGGCGCGCTGACCGGCGAGGGCCTGAAGGTGAACCTGTCCTTCAGCCGCAGCGACGAGGATTCCGACCAGGCCTATACCTCGACCTACAGCCTGCCGACGGGGCGCTCGCCGTCGTCCAACAAGAGCTATCGCGACAACGACACCCGGATCCTGGGCTTCACCGGCGACTACACCAAGGTGCTCGGCGCCGGCGAACTGAAGACCGGCTGGAACGTCCAGCGGGACGAGGCCGACCTGCGGACGACGTTCTACGCCCTGGATCCGCTCACCGGGACGGCCGTCCTGAACACCAACCTGTCGAACCGCTTCGACTACGCCCAGACCGTCAGCGCCCTCTACGCCACCTACGAGCGTCCGCTGGGCGACAACTGGCTGGTCATGGCGGGGCTGCGGGGCGAGGAGACCCAGCTGGAACTGCGTCAGGTCACCAACGGCGCGACGCTGTCCGACGACTATTTCGACGTCTTTCCCAGCCTGCACTTCACCTATGTCGTGTCGCCCCAGGCCCGCTGGCGCATCTCCTACGCCAAGCGCATCGAGCGGCCCAAGCCGCAGGACCTCAACCCCTTCGTCATCTATCGCGACTCCCAGAACCTGACCTCGGGCAACGACGACCTGTCCCCGCAGACCAGCCACGGGATCGAGGCGGGCTACGAATACAGCCGCGGCTCGACCAGCTATTCGCTCGGCGGCTTCTACCGGCGCACCAGCGACCTGATCGCCAACGCCACCTACATCGTCGACGACACGGTGATCCTGACCACCAAGGACAATCTGGGCACGATGTCTTCGCTGGGCGTCGAGGCCTCGCTGAGCATGCGCCTGATGCGCAAGGTGTCGCTGAACCTCTCGACCACGATCTACGAGGCGACGATCCGCTCGTCGAACCTGTCGGGCCCGTTCGAGCGCTCGGCCCTGATCGCCGAGTACAAGATGAACGCCTCCTACCGCCTGGACCCGCGCAACTCGGTGACGCTGTTCCTGTCGTCCCAGGGCCGGCGCCTGACGCGCGAGGAGGATGTCGAGCCCACCATCATCAGCAGCGTGACCTACCGCCACGACATCTCGCGCCGATGGGCCCTGTCGGCGAGCATCCAGAACCCCCTGAAGGGGCAGAAATGGGATTCGCGCACGGTGTCCGACGTGCTGCGCGATCACACCGTCCGGACCGACTCCGGCACGACCTTCCTCGTCGGCTTCACCCGAACCCTCGGCGGCCGCGCCTGACCCTCATCGAAAGGAGTACAGCAATGACCAAGTCCCTCCCCCTGATCATGGCGACGATGCTCGCGCTCTCGCCGCTGGCGGCGACGGCCCAGACGCCCGCCACGGGCGCCACGCCCGCCACGGCCCGGCGCATCGACCTGAAGTCGATGTCGCCCGAGGCCCTGGAGGCCTTCCTGAAGGAGAGCTTCAAGCGCGCGGACCGCAACGGCGACGGCTTCATCGACGCCCAGGAAGCCCCGGAAAAGCGCATCACCAGGACCAAGAACGGCCAGACCGCGTCGGAAGCCTCCGGCAAGGACCTGTGGATCGCCGACTACGATCAGAACAAGGACAAGAAGGTCTCGTGGGAGGAGTTCCGCGACTTCACCACCAGCCTCGCCAAGCGCGCGCCGCGCTGAACCCGAACGGCGGAAAAGCTAGAGCCGCCCCGCCTCGCCCAGCCGGTCCAGCAGCCACATGCGGGCCGGCGGCAGCGGGCGGTTCAGGGGGCCGAACACGAACTGCTCGAGGAAGTGGCCGGTGATCTCCAGCCCCGCCTTGACGTCGCCTTCTCCCAGTCCGCCCTGCGACGACAGCAGGAACGGCGGCAGCGGCAAGAGCTTGTCGTGATAGGGCGCGCCGGCCTTGCGGCTGACCGCCCGGCCCGTGCGCGGGCTGACATAGACCAGATCGTCGACATCGCCGGTGGCGGCGCATTTCGACAGGTCCAGGCCAAAGCCCAGGTCCTGCAGCAGGCCCGCCTCGTAGCGGACGTAGACCGCCGGCCAGATGTCGGGGATTTCCAGCACCCGGATCAGCGTCTCCAGGGCCAGGAACGCGCCCGGATGCGGCTCGCGCTCGGGCAGGGCGCCGGCCGCCACCGAGGCGGCCGATTGCAGCCCCGCCAGGGCCAGCCGGTCGTCGAACAGCGACGAGGGCCCCTCGCCCATCGGCTCCAGCTGGGCCGAGCCGAGCTGGTCGGAGACGCGGGCGCGATAGCGGGCGATCACCCGCGCCCCGGCCTGCAGGAACGGCTTCATCCGGCGCGACGCCGCACCGGCCACGTGGGCGACGAACTTGCCGCGATCCTGGGTCAGGAGTTCGACGATCGCCCCCGTCTCGCCATGGGCGCGAGCCGACAGCACGAAGGCGTCGTCTTCCCACTCCATCAGCGGAACCGGGCCACTAGGCGGGCGTCCCCCAGCCGACGACCTTTTCCAGCACAGGCCGCCATTCCGGCTCGACCGGCAGGCCGATGACGTCGCGCAGGGTCGCTTCCAGCTCGTCGACCGAAAGATCGCGCTGCTCGACCAGGGCGCCGGTGGCGTCACGGTGGGTCAGGCGGTTGTTCTTCAGGGCGTAGCGGGCGGTCGGCGTCGTGCGGCCCACCGTCATGCTCCAGGTGAAGTGCGAGCTGGGGTGGGTGTAGGTGAAGAAGTTGGCCTGCTCGTAGTCGACCGCGGCCCACCCGCCCTTGGCCACCTGGTAGAGCGGCGCCCAGCGCCCCGACAGGTCGGCCTGCACCTGGCGCTCGACCACGCCGTCGCACTGGGCCTCGACGATGCGGAAGGCGCCGTTCGGACTGGCCTGGTCGCCATCGGCGAACAGGCGCAGCGGCGCGGTCAGCACGCAGCCGCCAAAGCCCGCGTCGGCCAGCCAGGTCTCGCCGTCGATCGTCACGCCCAGCACCTGGTGCGAGCGAGGACGCGGCGGCGCGCCTTCCGGCGCCATCCACAGCACCCGCGCCATCAGCGCCTCGACCTCGAAGCCCAGCGCCTTCAGCACGCGCTTGAGCAGGCTGTTCTGCTCGAAGCAGTAACCGCCGCGGCCGGCGCTCAGCAGCTTGGCGTCGATGTCGGCCGGAGCGATGCTGATCCCCCGGCCCAGCAGCACGTCGACGTTCTCGAACGGAATGGCGTCCGGATGTTTCTGGCAGATCGCCCGCAGCGTCTCGATCGTCGGCTCGCGCGGGCCGTCATAGCCGATCCGCGCGAAATAGGCGTCGAGGTCCACGCTCGGAGCGATCTCCGCGTCAAACATCGAAATCGAGGCCCATGTCGCTGAACAGGCCGCGTTCCTCGGCCCAGTTCTCCTTGACCTTCACGTGCAGGAAGAGGTGCACCTTGCGGTCCAGGATGTCCTGCAGCTCCTCGCGCGAGGCCTGGCCGATCCACTTCAGCACCTGGCCGCCCTTGCCCAGCACGATGGCGCGCTGGCCGTCGCGCTCGACATAGATGGTCTGCTCGATGCGGGCGCTGCCGTCCTTGCGCTCCTCGAACGAGGTGGTCTCGACGGTGGCCGCGTAGGGCAGCTCCTCGTGGACGCGCAGATAGATCTTCTCGCGGGTGATCTCGGCGGCCAGCAGGCGGGCCGGCAGGTCGGCGGTCTGGTCTTCCGGATAGAGCCACGGCCCCTCCGGCATGGCCTCGACCAGCTTGGCCATCAGGTCGTCGACGCCCGCGCCGGTCTCGGCGCTGATCATGAAGACGTCGGTGTAGACGCCGGTGTCGAAGAAGTCCTTGGCCACGGCCAGCAGGGTGTCGCGCTTGATCCCGTCGATCTTGTTGAGCGCCAGGATCACCTTGCGGCCGCTCTCCTTGAGGGCCTCGATGATGGTCTGCACGTCCTGCACCGCGCGGTGTTCGGCGGGCGTGGCGTTGCGGGCGCGGTCGGCCAGCTCGGCCTGCACGTCGACGAGGTGGACGGTGACCTCGGCCTCTTCCGAGCCGGCCCAGGCCGAGCGCACCATGGCGCGGTCGAGGCGGCGGCGGGGGCTGAAGATCCCGGGGGTGTCGACGAGGACGATCTGGGCGTTTCCGGACAGGGCGACGCCGCGCACGGGGAAGCGCGTCGTCTGCACCTTCTGGGTGACGATCGAAACCTTGGCCCCGACCATGCGGTTGACCAGGGTGGACTTGCCGGCGTTCGGCGCGCCGATGATGGCGGCGAACCCGGCGCGGGTGTTCTGGGTGGAGTCAGTCATTGGGCGTGCGTGTAGCACAGCAGCGCCCAAAATCCTCCCCCGAAACCCCCTCCGCCCCTTCGGGCCGCCTCCCCCAGAGGAGGAGGGTCTTTGAGCGCGGTGCGTTCTTCGAGGCCCGCTGCGCGGGCGCCTCAGGATGAGGAATTCAGTGCACCAGCGTCCTCATCCTGAGGTGCGAGCCGCAGGCGAGCCTCGAAGGGCGTACGGCTTTCCCGCCTCACGCGGCAGACCGCTGAGCTGGTGAAGGAGGGCGGAGCGCCCGGGCGACGCCCGGAGGTTCTGTTGTGTGTACCGTTTCGACGAAGCCAAGGCGCTCCGCGCGGTCGTTTGGCTGCCGGCTTCCCGGGCGGCGGCGCTCTTAACGCCTTACCGGGACCGCCTTCGAGGT
>JASGDR010000572.1:0-2890 GCA_047607095.1 Caulobacter sp. | reverse complement strand
GGTCGGCCGGCAGCGTGATGCCGCCGATCCGCTCGCGGTGCAGGGCCGTGACGTGGTTGCCCATGGCCGCGAACATCCGGCGCACCTGATGATAGCGGCCCTCGGTGATGGTCAGGCGGGCGGTCCGGTCGTCGACGACGTCCAGCTCCGCCGGCAGCAGCGGCTTCTCCTCGCCGTCCAGCATCAGGGTCCCGCTGGCGAAGGCCTCGCCTTCCTTGCCCGACAGGGGGCGGTCCAGACTCGCCAGATAGGTCTTGGCGACATGCCGCTTGGGCGAGATCACCCGATGCAGGAAATCGCCGTCGTCGGTGATCAGCAGCAGGCCCGAGGTGTCCTTGTCCAGCCGTCCGACGCTGGAGAGCGCCGGGTCGCGGATCTGCCAGCGGCGCGGCAGCAGGTCATAGATCTTGGCTCCGTCCTCGCGATGCGAGCACACCACGCCCAGCGGCTTGTTCATCAGCAGCACCAGGGGGGCCGGCGGATCCACCGGAACGCCCCGGATCATCAGGTGCTGGGGCAGGTCCGCCGTCACCGCGATGCGCTTGCCGGCGTCCTTCAGCGGAACCCCGTCGAAGGTCACCTTGCCGGCCGCCACCAGGGCCTGCACCTCGCGTCGCGCGCCGTAGCCCAGATTGGCCAGCAGCCGGTCGAGGCGCGCCATCAGCGGCTTGCTCATTTGACGGCCTCGAGCACCTTGAAGCCGTCCTTGTCGACGACGGGGCGCACTCGGGAGAAGTGATCGGCCAGCACCGCCTCGTAGGGCAGGTGGCGGTTGGCGACCAGCCACAGCGCGCCGCCCTTCTTCAGCAGGGCCGCCGCGCCGCGGATGAAGGCCTGGCCCAGCGCCTTGTCCTCGCCGCCGCCCTCGTGGAACGGGGGGTTGGAGACCACGAAGTCCAGGTTGGACAGTTCAGGCAGCCCCAGCCTCACGTCCGCGTGGGCGAAGCTCACCCGCTCGTCGCCGACATTGCGCCGCGCGGCGTCCAGCGCTCGCCGGTCGATGTCGATCAGGGCCAGCTTCGTCACCTTGGGCGAGACCAGCACCTGATGGGCCAGCACGCCGATGCCGCAGCCCAGGTCCGCGCCGGCGCCGGAAAAGGCGGGCAGGGCGCCCATCAGCAGGGCGGTGCCGGCGTCCAGGCGATCCCAGCTGAACACGCCGGGCTGGGTCCAGAGGCCCTCGCCGTCGATGCGGCGCGGCGCGCCCTCGGCCAGCGCTTCGGAAAGACCCGTCGGCGTCTCGGGGCGCAGGGCGACGCAGATGCGGTGGTGACGGCGGGCGTCCTCGCCGATCTTGCAGCCGAACGCCTCCAGCTCCTTCTTCAGCCGCAGGCCGCCGCGATCCTTGGGCGCGGCCACGGTCAGCCGGCCGCCGGGCTTAAGCGCCCGCAGCATCTGGGCCAGCACGTAGCGGCGCTCGACGGCTCCAGGGGGAGCCAGGGCCACGAAGGCGTCCAGCGAACCGTCGGCCAGGCTTTCCAGGGGCTCGGCGCCCGGCACGGTCGGCGCCGTCTGGGTCGCGCCGCGCGGCGTCTCGATCACCTCGCGCGGGGGAAAGCCATAGACGGCGGCGGAGGCGGTGTCGGTCATAGGAGCTGGGATCTTGAACTGGGGAGCGAAAAGGGCGGGAAGGGGCGTTGGTTACCTTGGCGAGGCTTCGGAAGCCAGAGTTTCAGGTGACGGGGCCGGTCCGGTTGCGCGCCGTGGTGCGTGCGATCAAGCTGGCGCGATGACCGCGACGGCCCTGATCCTGATCGACATGCAGCGCGCCATGCTGCCGGAAAACACCGGACCGCGGGACAATCCCGGCGCCGAGGACAACATCGCCCGCCTGCTGGCGGCCTGGCGCGAGCGCGGCCTGCCGGTCGTGCATGTCCGCCACTTCAGCCGTTCGCCCGCCGGCGCCTTTCAGCGCGGCGCGCCGTCCTGCGAGTTCCAGCCGCGGTTCCAGCCCCTGCCGTCCGAGCATCACCTGGAAAAGTCCGTGCCCGACGCCTTCGCCGGCGGCGAGCTGGGGCCCTGGCTGCGGGCGCGCAACCTGTCGCGTCTGGTGATCGTCGGGGTCAGCACCAGCAATTCGGTCGAGGCCACGGTGCGCGCGGCGGCCTGCCTGGGCTTCGACGTCACCGTGCCGGGCGACGCCTGCTTCACCTTCGACAAGGTCGATCTTGGCGGCCGCGTGCGCCCCGCCGAGGACTGGAGCCTCTTCAGCCTGTCGAACCTGCACGGGGAATACGCGGTGGTCGCCACCACCGCGCAGGTGCTGGCCGGGGCGCCGTGAGGCGACGCGCCTGAAGACGCGCCTGAAAGGGAGGGTGGCGGACAGAGTGGGATTCGAACCCACGGTAGGCTTCCACCTACGGCGGTTTTCAAGACCGCTGCCTTAAACCACTCGGCCATCTGTCCGGAGCGGGCGGCTATATCAGCGCCCGCGCTTCGGCTCCAGAACGATCTGTCGCAGGCGTCCTTAACCAGACCTAAAAACATCTGAACGAAGCTGAAACCACGATGGGGGACGACCATCCGGAGTTTTGGCGACGCATGCGGCGCATCTACAGTTCAGAAATTCGGGCGTTGAAGGTCCTGGGCCTGGCGGTGCTGGGCGCCGCGGGCCTGGCCGCCTGCGCGACGCCGACGCCGCGTCTGCCGATCAGCAAGAGCACGCCCAAGGCCACGGTCGACCGCGAGTATCACGGGCCGCCCCCGCCCGGTTACGGCCAGGGCCTGCGCGGCACCGAGAAGCCCTATCAGATCAAGGGGATCTGGTACTATCCGAAGGCGGATCCGGACTACGACGTGGTCGGGATCGGTTCCTGGTACGGCGAGCAGTTCCATAACCGTCGCACCGCCAACGGCGAGATCTTCGACATGGATCTGCCCTCGGCCGCCC
>JASGDR010000571.1:0-6998 GCA_047607095.1 Caulobacter sp. | reverse complement strand
GGCGGAGGCGCTGGCCGCGCTGAAGCCGCTGCTGGAAGACCCGGCGGGCCATCACGGCGATGTCGTACTTGGCGTTCTGGGCGACCTTCAGCACCGCCGGGTCTTCCAGCAGCGGCTTCAGCGCGGCCAGCGCCTCCGCCTCGGAGATCTGCTCCAGCTGGGCCGGGGCCTCGAAGGCCAGCCCCCCTTCCTGGGCCTTCTCCTCGTGGCCGACGGGGATGTAGCAGGCCTCGCCCGGCGCGATGGCCAGCGACACGCCGCACAGGCCGGCGTTGGCCGACGACAGGGCGTCGGTCTCGGTGTCGAAGGCGACGATCCCCTTGGCCCGGGCCTTGTCGATCCAGACCTGCAGCGTCGGCAGATCGCGCACGCAGACGTAAGACGCCGTGTCGATGGCGACGGGCTCGGCGACCGGATTGGCCGCGGCGCGGGCGGCGGCCGAAACGTAGGAGACGCTGGTCACCGGGGCGCTGACCGGCTTGCCCAAGGGACGGGTGTCCGGGCGGGCCTCCAGCGTGCGCGGCGCGGCC
The DNA here is from genome assembly GCA_047607095.1 of Caulobacter sp. Taxonomy (GTDB): domain Bacteria; phylum Pseudomonadota; class Alphaproteobacteria; order Caulobacterales; family Caulobacteraceae; genus Caulobacter. Next base: position 6,468 of record JASGDR010000571.1, on the reverse strand, counting down.
GCGGCGTTGCCGTCGCCCACGCGCCGAGCCAGGGTGCGGAACTCCATCTCGTCGAGGAAGGCGGCCAGCACGGCCTTGTCGGGCTCGCGCACCACCAGCTCGTCCAGCGGCTCGGGCAGCGGCGTGTCGCAGTCCAGCGTGACCAGGGCCTTCGACAGGCGGATCTGGTCGGCGAAGTTGATCAGGGTCTCGCGGCGCTTGGGCTGCTTGATCTCGCCCGCGCGGGCCAGCAGCGTGTCGAGGTCGCCGTATTCGGTGATCAGCTGGGCGGCGGTCTTGATGCCGATGCCGGGGGCGCCGGGCACGTTGTCGACGCTGTCGCCGCACAGCGACTGCACGTCGACCACCTGCTCGGGATAGACGCCGAACTTCTCGAACACCTCGTTGCGGCCGATGCGCACGCCCTTCATGGGGTCGAACATCGAGACGCTGTCGCCCACCAGCTGCATCAGGTCCTTGTCGGACGAGACGATGACGGCCTCGCCGCCGGCGTCGCGGGCGGCGCAGGCATAGGCGGCGATCAGATCGTCGGCCTCGTAGCCGGGCAGCTCGATGGCCGGCACGCCGAAGGCCCGGGTCGCGTCGCGCACCAGCGGGAACTGCGGGATCAGGTCTTCCGGCGGCGGCGGACGGTGGGCCTTGTACTGGTCGTACAGCTTGTTGCGGAACGTCTTTTCGGAGTGGTCCCAGATCACCGCCAGATGCGTCGGCGCGTCGCCCTGCATGTCGCGCATCAGCTTCCACAGCATGTTGCAGAAGCCCTGCACGGCGCCGACCGGCAGGCCGTCGCTCTTGCGGGTCAGGGGCGGCAGGGCGTGATAGGCGCGGAACAGATAGGCCGAGCCGTCCACCAGGAAGAGGCGCAGGGTCGGACCGTCCTGGGTCAGGGGACGGGTCTGGGCGGATTCGGGCGCGGCGGCGTCGGTCATGGCCGCGAACATAGGGGGACTGAGGCCCGGCGGAAACCGCCTTGGGAGGGTCTTCACGGCCGCGCTTTGCAACCGGCGTTCGCCCAAATGAGGCGAGATCGCCCTTAAGGCGCCCCATGCTGGACCTGTGGATGGTTTACAGGCAAAAGCGCGTCCGGCCGTACGACGGATCGCGATCCTCTGGCGGACCCGGGAACCTCAGGGCACGTCAGAGGCTTGGTTCCTATGAGTAAAAGCGCCCTCCCCGACGCGGATACCTTTTTGACCATGACCTTGAAGAAGACCATCGCCCTGGGCCTTGGCCTGGGAACGTGCAGCCTTTTGGTCGCCGGCGTCCTGGCGACCGGCGTTCTGGCTCCCCCGCCGGTTTCGGACAATCCGACCAGCGAACCCGTCGAGCTTCGCGCGCCGCTGAAGCCGGCCGAGCAGGGCGCGCCCCTGCCCAAGCAGTACATCGTCTGACGATCAGAACGGTCCGGCGCGGTAGATCCGCTCCATCGACCGTTCCAGCTCGCCCAGCCGGCGGTCGTAGGCCCGCGTCAGGCAGGCCCGGTTGGCGCGGCAGTCGGCGCGGGCCTTCAGCCAGGCCTGCTGGCCGTCCATCAGGGCGCCGCGCGCGCCCATGCCCATGGTCCGCTTGTTGACGTCGTAGAGCACGGCCATCCGCACGTCCTTGTCGTTCAGCGCCTGGTCGGCGCAGACCGCCTTCTCGTCGGGGCGGCGGGCCTTGGCGCAGTCGAAGCTGGCGGCCTGGGCGACGCCCGACAGACCAAGGCAGGCGCCAAGACAGACAAGGGCGGTGGCGATCGGCAAGCGCATGAAAAAGCTCCGGAAAAGGGCCTGACCTAACGGCATTCTGTCGGCCTGAACCTGAATGTGCGATGATCCGTTCCATGGCCGTCGCCGCTCGCATCAAGCCGCAGGAGCTGTTCTCGCCCGAGGACTGGGCCCGTCTGTCGCGCCGCTCGTCCTGGCGCGGGATCGCCATGGTCGCCCACGCCTGGGGCGTAATCCTGCTGGCCGGGGCCGTCTTCGTCGTCTGGCCCAACCCGCTGACCTACATCGTCGCCGTGATGCTGATCGGCGCGCGACAGCTGGGCCTGGCGATCCTGATGCACGAGGCCGCCCACGGCGGGCTGCATCCTGACCTCAAGGTCAACGACCGGCTGGGCGAGTGGCTGTGCGCCGCGCCGCTGGGCGCCTCGCTGAACGCCTACCGCCCCTATCATCTCACCCACCACAAGTTCGCCCAGCAGGCCGAGGACCCGGACCTGGTGCTGTCCGCCCCGTTCCCGACCACGCGGGCCTCGCTGCGCCGCAAGATCGTCCGCGACCTGACGGGCCAGACCTTCTTCAAGCAGCGGTTCGGACCGATCATCGCGGGCCTGAAGAAGCGCGGTCACGGCCAGGCCCCGGGGGCGATCTTCGCCCGCGCGGCGGCGGGCCAGAAGCGGTTCCTGCTGATCAACCTGGCCATGCTGGCCGCCCTGAGCGCCGCGGGCTTGTGGTGGGCGTGGTTCGCGCTGTGGCTGGTTCCGATGGCCACCTGGTTTCCGCTGGTGACCCGGCTGCGCAACATCGCCGAGCACGCCCTGGTGGCCAAGGACGAGCCCGACCCCTTCCGCCACGCCCGCACGACGCAGGCCAACTGGCTCGAACGCGCCCTGGTCGCGCCCTATCACGTCAACTTCCACGCCGAGCATCACCTCTTCATGCACGTGCCTTGCTGGAACCTGCCCCGGGCCCACAGGCTGCTGGTCGAGAAGGGCCTGACCGAGGGCATGCTGACCGCGCCCGGCTATCTGACGGTGCTGAAGGCGGCGTCGGCGAAAGCGGCCTAACCCCCTCCGGCCCTACGGGCCGCCTCCCCCCGGTGGGGGGAGCTGTCGCGGAGCGACTGAGGGGGTCTCGCGCGGCGCGAACCCGCCTATAACCCGCCCCATGATCGTCCAGACCCTGGAAGGCCGCCGGGCCTTCATCGCCGACAACACCCGCTTGCTGCCCACGCCGCACGCGCCCGAGTTGGTGCTGCACCTGGCCGACGAGGTGACGCCGCTGTGGCGGCTGACGGAAGAGGCGCTGCAGGAGATCGGCCTGCCGCCGCCGTTCTGGGCCTTCGCCTGGGCGGGCGGCCAGGCCCTGGCGCGCTACGTGCTCGACCACCCCGAGATCGTGCGCGGCAAGCGGGTGATCGACTTCGCCACCGGCTCGGGCGTCGTCGCGGTGGCGGCGATGAAGGCGGGCGCGGCGAGCGTGCTGGCGGCCGACATCGACGTCTTCTGCGAGGCCGCCGTGGCGATGAACGCCGAGGCCAACGGCGTTGAGATCGCCTTCACCGACGCCAACCTGCTCGACGCCCCGCCGCCGGAGGCCGACGTGCTGCTGGCCGGCGACATCTGCTACGAAGGTCCGATGGCCAAGGCGGTCATGGCCTGGCTGGCGCAGGGCCGCGCGGCCGGAGCGCGCGTGCTGGTCGGCGATCCAGGCCGTACCTACTTCCCCAAGGACGGCCTGGTGAAGCTGGCCGAATACCAGGTGCCCACCACCCGCGAGCTGGAAGACCTGGCGGTGAAGCGCACCAGCGTCTGGACTCTGCCGTGAGCGCCGACTAGAACATTTAGAGAACATTCTCGGAGGCACGCCCATGCGCGAAGACGGCAAGATCGACTACATCGAATGGGCGGGCGGCGAGCTGCCGGCGACCAAGGCTTTCTACGCCGCCGCCTTCGGCTGGACCTTCACCGATTACGGCCCCGACTACACGGCCTTCGAAGGCCAGGGCGCCGACGGCGGCTTCGTCGGCGACGTGACGGAAGAACCGGCCAAGCCGCTGGTGATCCTCTACGCCAAGGACCTGGAAGCCATGGAGGCCAAGGTCACGGCCGCCGGCGGCGTGGTGGTGAAGCCGATCTTCGAGTTTCCGGGCGGCCGCCGCTTCCACTTCCTCGACCCGGCCGGCAACGAACTGGCCGTCTGGAGCGCGACGGGGTTCGAATAAACGATCCTCCCCCTCTGGAGGAGGCGGCCCGAAGGGCCGGAGGGGGACGTTTTCAGCTTTCGAGGAGGCGCCCTCCCCCCACAGGGAGAGGTTCCTCTTTCGCTTCCCGCCCGCAAAAACCGTCACAAACCCCCGCTAAGTTCCGCACCCTGACGATCGGGCCTTCGGGCGGGGGGAAAGCGTGGGCCGACGAACCTGCGGCGACTGCGGGATGCGCTGCGAGCCGACGGCCGCCGAGGCCCTCGGCAAGGCGTCGCGCGCCCGGCGCGGCCACTGCCCCGGCGGCGCGATCCACGCCGACCGCCCCAGGCCCCGCGTCCGCTTCGAGACGACCCCATGACCGACGCCGTTTCCACCGTCGCGCCCGGCAAGGCCTGCGGCTCCTGCGGCATGTGCTGCAAGATGCTGGCCATCGACGAACTGCAAAAGCCCGACGGCGTCTGGTGCGGCCATTTCCGCAAGGGCGGCGGCTGCGGCTCGTACGAGACCCGCCCCGGCGCCTGCCGCGGCTTTCACTGCCTGTGGCTGACCTCGGAAAAGCTCGACGAGACCTGGCGGCCCGACAAGGCCGGCTTCCTGATGTATTCCGACCGCGACGGCAAACGCCTCAACGTCGTGGTCGACCCCGGCAAGCCCACGGCCTGGAAGCGCGACCCCTACTACCGCCGCATCAAGACCATGTCTCAGCGGGCCTATGACGGCTACGAACTGGTGGTCTGCGTGGGCGACCGCCGCACCGTGGTTTTCCCCGACGAGGACGTCGACCTGGGCGTGCTGAACCCCGGCCACAAGCTGGTCAGCGGCTATGTGAACCGCGACGGCGCGCAGGTTCCCTTCGCCATGGTGCTGAGCGACGCCGAGGGCTGACGGGGCGAAACCTGGCAGCAGGCCGTCGACCGGGCGTTCCCTATTCGTGCCGACAGGCCTATCTACGCCGCCATGAGCGACTTCGAAGACGACGACGAAACCCAGGGCCGGCGCCGGGCGCTGTCCAACCAACAGGTGCTCGGCTTCCTGGCGCGCTTCTGGCTGCGCCGGAAGGGGCTGTTCGCCGCCGGCGTGATCCTGACCCTGATCGCGGTGGCCTTCGACATCGCCCTGCCGACGGCCTCCAAGCACCTGATCGCCGTGGTGGCCGAAGGCCACAGGTCGCAGGCCTGGACGGCCTGGGCGCTGTTCGTCGGCGTCTATCTGGCCTTTTCGCTGGTCAGGAACCTGGCCCACCGGTTCTGGATCCCGCTGGCCGCCCGCAACATGGAGGAGATGACCAACGAGGGCTTCGCCCGCGTCCAGGCCTTCTCGTCCGACTGGCACGCCGACAGCTTCGCCGGCGCCACGGTGCGCAAGCTGACCCGCGCCATGTGGGGCTATGACAGCGTCACCGACGCCTTCACCATCTGGCTCGTGCCCAGCATGATCGTGCTGGTCGGCCTGTCGCTCGTGCTGCTGGTCGAGCAGCCCCTGGCCGGCGCGATCTCGCTGGTGGTCGTGGTGCTGTACCTGCTGGTCAACCTGCGGGTCATCGAGCGCTACGTCCGCCCCTCCAACCTGAAGTCCAACGCCCTGGATTCGGCGATCGGCGCGGCCCTGGCCGACGCGGTGACCGCCAACCCCACGGTCAAGGCGTTCGGCGCCGAGGCCCGCGAAACGGCGCGCCTGGCCCAGGTCACCGCCGCCTGGCGCGACGCGGTGATGGTCACGTGGAACCGCTTCACCGACGTGTGGCTGGGCCAGAACCTGCTGCTGGTCGTGCTGCAGGCCGGACTCTCGGGGGCCATGGTCTGGGCCTGGCTGCGCGGCGAGGCCGGCCCCGGCGACGTGGCCATGGCCATCACCTCGTTCCTGGTGATGAGCGGCTACCTGCGCAACATGGGCGAGAACATCCGCATGCTGCAGAAGGGCGTCGACGACGCCGAGGACGTGGCCGCCTGGGCCGGGCTGCCGCCGCAGATCGCCGACGCGCCCGGCGCGCCCGACTTCGTGCCCGGCCCCGGGGCCGTCGCCTTCCAGGGCGTGACCTTCGCCTACCGCAAGGCCGGCGCACCGCTCTACGATCGTTTCTCGCTGGAGATCGCGCCGGGCGAGAAGGTCGCGCTGGTCGGCCCCACCGGCTCGGGCAAGTCGACCTTCGTCAAGCTTATCCAGCGCCTGCACGACCTGCAGGGCGGACGGATCCTGATCGACGGCCAGGACGTCGCGCGGGTGACCCAGGGCTCCCTGCGCCGCGCGATCGCCGTGGTGCCGCAGGACCCGGCCTTGTTCCACCGCTCCCTGCTCGACAACATCGCCTACGGCCGCCCCGACGCGACCTTCGATCAGGTGGTGGAGGCGGCGAATAAGGCCCGCGCCCACGACTTCATCATGCGCCTGCCGCACGGCTACGACACCCTGGTCGGCGAGCGCGGCATCAAGCTGTCGGGCGGCGAGCGCCAGCGCGTGGCCATCGCCCGCGCCTTCCTGACCAACGCCCCGATCCTGGTGCTGGACGAAGCGGCCTCCTGCACCAGGGCCTCGGTCTCGACGTCGAGGGAGGAGGTCGCT
>JASGDR010000570.1:0-6420 GCA_047607095.1 Caulobacter sp. | reverse complement strand
GTCGAGCGCCTGAACGCCCGCATCGACGAGATCGTCGCTGACCGCGAGGAGGCGGCCGCCCGCGACTGGTCGGCCCACCTGGCCGGCGCCGTCAGCACCGAGATCCGCTTCACCGACGTGATCCGCGAGACGGCGCAACTGGCCGACTTCCTCTACGACGTGGCCCGCACCTTCACCTACCGGTGCGAGAACGCCCTGATGCACTTTTCCGGCTACGAGCGGACCGAGGAGCTCAAGGCCAGGAAGCTGCGCATCGAGATCAAGGAGGGCTGGATCAACGACATGGTCGCCGGCGACTACAACCCGGCCCATTTCCACCAGGGCTGCCTCTATTCCAGCGTCGGCTTCCTGCGGGTTCCACCGGGCTACGAAGCCGAGTTCGCGGCCGACAAGGCCCGGCAGAACACCGCCGGGTGCCTGCAGTTCATCGACAGCCGCAGCGCCGTGGGGGTCAAGAACCTGTTCACGGTCAAGCCCGTGGTCGGCGACTTCTACCTGTGGCCGTCATGGATGCTGCATTGCGTCTACCCGTTCCGCAGCCTGGGCGTGCGGCGGTCGATGGCCGTGAACCTGGCCCTGGCCTGAGGCCGCTTGCGCCTTGTTCTGATATCGATATCATAATTGCAATCATGGTTGTGAGCCGGAAGAGCTTGCGGGGAGTGTCGCGCGTGAAGAGCCTGATCAAGCAGACGGCGTCCGGTCTGGCCCTGGCGGCCTGCTTGCTGGGGGGAGGCGCCGGCGCCCAGACCCTGAAGTCGGGCCATCCCTACCTGACCTTCAGCGACGCTCACGTTTCGCGGTTCAAGGCCCGCGTCGCCGAAGATCCCGACGCCAAGGCCGCCTGGACCAAGGCGAAAGCCGACGCCGACGCGGCCCTGGCGCGCAAGCCGGCCAACGACCGCGAGCTGAACGCGGCGCTGATGGGCTTGTCCCTGACTTACCGCATGACCGGCGAGCGCAAGTACGCCGACCGCGCAAAGGCCCTGCTCGACATCTATGCCGGCCGCGCCAACTGGGTGACCGACAAGCCGCTTCTGGCCCGCGACCCGGTGTGGAACTCCGACCTCGGCATGGGCACCAGCGCCTACACCTTCGGCCTGACCTTCGACGCCATTTACGACGCCCTGACCCCGGCCGAGCGCGACCGCCTGGCCAAGGCCCTGGTCAAGGGCGCGATCGCCCCGACCCTGAACGACTGGGTGGACGGCAAGGAGCGGATCCACAGCCTCGACACCATGGGCCACAACTGGTTCAGCCACATCGTTTTCGGCGCCGGGGTGGCGGCGATCGCGATCAAGACCGAGGAGCCCCAGGCCGACGCCTGGATCCGCCGCATCGACGAGGCTGCCGAGGAGTGGGCCAACTACGACGGCAGCGCCATCGAAACCAAGCCAGCTCACTTCGCCTCGAACGGGGCCTTCGTCGAGAGCGTCAACTACGCCGACTTCGCCGCCGAGGGGTACCTACGCTTCAAGCGCGCCTGGCTGGACGCCTTCAAGGAAAAGCCGGCTGCGACGCCGCGCCTGGCGGGCCTGGGCGACTACTTCATCCAGAACCTCTACCCGATCACGGGCGGCTTCCTGTCGACCAATTTCGGCGACGGCAACCCGACCTCCAGCGGGGCCAGCGCCATCGCCAACCTGTGGGCCGCGGGCGACCAGCAGGGCCGCTATCTGTGGTACCTGAACACCGTGCGGCCCGATCCCAAGCAGGACGTCTTCGCTGAGCCCGAGAACATGGTGCAGTGGCCTTCGCTCAAGGCCTGGGCGTCGGTCGGCAAGGGGCCGGGCCTGCCGACCAGCTGGATCGACGCCGACCTGGGGGCGGCGACCCTGCGCTCGTCCTGGGCGGCGGACGCGACCTTCCTGGCGCTGCGCTCGGGCTTCACCTGGAACCACAACCACGCCGACGCCGGCAGCTTCATCCTCTGGCACAAGGGCAGGCAGCTGCTGATCGACTCCGGCAACAGCAGCTACGCCCGGCCCGAATACGACGGCTATTACCGCCAGAGCCTCGCCCACAACGTCGTGACCCTGGACGGCCAGGCCGAGCCGGCCAGCAACACCTACAACGGCTCGCACTTCATGGGGAGGGTCGATCACCTGGTCGACGCCGGCGACCTGCGGTTCGTCTGGGCCGACGCCACGGGGCCGAACGCGGCGACCTTCGAGCGCAAGTACCGCAGCTTCCTGTGGGTGGGCGACACGATCCTGGTCATCGACGACCTGAAGGGCTGGAAGCCCGGCCAGTTCGAATGGCTGCTGCACTACGAGGGCGAGGCCAAGCGCCAAGGGCAGGTGATCACCGTCAAGAACGGCGAGGCCGAGGTCGCCGTGCGGCCGCTGTTTCCGCAGACCCTGCCGGACGGCGGCCTGTTCACCGACTATCCCGAACTGCTGCGGATGGCCGAGGGCAAGGGGCTGAAGGACCACGCGCCGGACGAGGCGCAGCCCTATCTGCGCCTGCAGGCGCCGGGCGTGACCGACCGCACCAAGTTCGTCGTCGCCCTGACGCCCAACGGTCCGAATCCCGCGCCGAAGATCGAGCGGGTCGAGGGCAAGGACTGGCTGATGACGCGGATCACCCAGAAGGGCGAGGTGACCGAGGTCTATCTCAACCTGCTGGCCGACGGCCGCATCCGCCACCGCAACGCCAACGCCGAGCTCGGCGGCTGGCAGACCGACGCCTACATCCTGGCCCTGACCTATCCGGAGGGCGGCTCGCCCTCGAAGCCGAAGCGGTGGTTCGTCGCCGACGGCAGCTATCTGCGCCGCGAGGGCAAGGTGGAGCTGGACAGCCTGTCGAAGGCCTTCGTGGTCAAGGCGCGGACGGGGCAGGGCGTGGAGGCCGGCATCCAGGGCCAGCCGACCTATGCGATCCGGCTGGCTTGCGACGGCGCCAAGGCGATCCGCATCGACGGCGTCGCCAAGGCCTGCGAGGGCGGCGTGGCCCTGGCCCGGCGCTCGCTTCCGCCGCGCTGACCAGCCTCCGGACCGATCGCCTCATTTGTCTGACAAACGGGTTGCCATCCAAAACTGATATCGATAACAATTGAAGTGTGGCCGTAAGGCGCGCCGTTCGAGCGCGCCGCCGGTCCGGGAGTGAAACGGGGCGCGCCGAGCGCCCGACGCCAACAGGAGAGCCCGCGTGAGGCGGGATCAGACGGACCGCGCTAGCGTATCGGGCGCAGGTCTCGCAGGAGGGGAAACCATGCGAACCGAATTCCGCGCGCGGCTGCTGCTGACCGCTTCGACCGCCGCCGTCGCGCTGGGCGCGGCTGGTCTCGCCCAGGCTCAGACCACGGACGCGCCGGCGACCGAGGACGCCGTCGAGGCGGTGGTCGTCACCGGCATCCGCCAGAGCCTGCAGTCGGCCGTGCAGGTGAAGAAGAACACGATGGAGGTCGTCGACTCCATTCGCGCCGAGGACATCGGCAAGCTGCCCGATCCCAACGTCGCCGAGACGCTGACGCGGATCCCGGGCGTGCAGGGCTACCGCTACGGCGGCGAGGGCGCCTCGCCGGTCGGGGTCGGCTCGGGCCTGACCATCCGCGGCCTGTCGGGCCAGACCGCCTCGCAGGTGGACGGCCGATCCTACTTCACCGCCGGCGGCAGCGAGTTCAACATCGAGGGCGCCATTCCTGGCATGATCGCCGGGCTGGACGTCTACAAGAACCCCTCGGCCGAGCACATCGAGGGCGGCATCGGCGGCCTGATCGACATCAAGACCCGCCGTCCGCTGGATCTGCCGAAGATGTCGGGCAGCGTGGCGATCTCGGTCCGCTACAACGACATGGTCCAGCAGATGCAGCCGGAATATTTCGGCCTGGTCTCGCACAAGTGGGACGTGGGCGACGGCGAGATGGGCCTCTTGCTGGGCGCCAACTACCAGAAGAGCTGGAACCGCTCGGACAACTCGCCGGGCTCCGGCGGGACCAACCTGCGCCGGGTGGCGCGGGCCGACAGCGGCGACTGCAACTCGACGACGCTGGGAACCGCCTATAACGCCGGCTACGCTGGCCGTTCCGACGTCTCGTGCCTGATCGCGGTGACCGACGCCGAGGCCCTGGCGATGACGGCGGCGCAGCGCGCCAACCTGGTCAACATGGCCGGTGTGCAGATCAACATCAACGAAGAGGACATCCGCCGCACCCGCAAGGGCTTCGCCGGCGCCTTCCAGTGGAAGGTGCGGCCGGGTCTCGAGTTCTATGTCGACGGCAACTACAACTCCTACCTCTACCACCAGAGCTATCGGTTCCTGAACGGCGGCGACAGCCGCTACGTCCAGGGGCTGACGACCACGGCCTTCAGCACCACCGAGGGGCTGGCCAACCGCAACAGCAATGGCGGGACCGACGAGGTGCTGGCCGGCCAGCGCTTTTCCAGCGGCACGTTCCTGGGCTCGACCTTCAGCTCGATCGGCGGCGACGAGCATCGCCTCTACGAGACCTGGATCCTGGCCGGCGGCGCCAAGTGGTCGCCGACCGACGACCTCGACCTGAAGGCCGACCTCTCCTACGTGAAGGCCGACCAGACCCAGGACAACCGCTCGGTGACGATGACGCCGAAGGCGGGCTTGACCTGGGACGTCACCCGCTCCATCGGCGCGCCGCAGACCGTGTCGATCAGCGGGCCGGACCTAACCAACCCCGCCAACTGGGTGCTGGTGAACTACGCCAACGGCACCAACAACGTCTATGACGACGTCGGTTTGGCGGCCCAGTTCGACGGCAAGCTGCGCATCCACGACGGCTTCATCAAGGACGTGAAGTTCGGGGCGCGCTACTACCGGAAGAAGTCGAAGTTCTACAACTACTCCTTCAGCGGCAAGAACCTGACGACGGACGGCCTGGCCCTGGCGGCCAACCAGTCGAACGGCATTCTGGCCTCGAGCGTGCAGGATCTGGTCGAGGGCTCGCACACCAACTGGCTCGACGGCGAGGCTGGCTATGGCGGCGGCTTCCTGACCTTCGCGCCCGACGCCCTGCTGGGCGACAACGTCCGCAACCGCTTCGCCCTGGCGGGCATCCCCTCCGAGGACTCGCTGCCCGAGGTGCTGCAGTCGCGCCGCAAGGCCGTCGAGCAGACCCTGGCCGGCTACGGCGTGGTCGATTTCGCCTTCCTTGACGACCGCATCCGCGGCAACGCCGGGGTGCGGGTGGTGCGCACCGACCTCGACGCCGAGGGCCGGGTGACCGACACCAGCAGCGGCGCGCCTGTCATCATCACCACCAGCCGGAGCAACAGCTATACCGACGTGCTGCCGACCCTGAACGTCACCGGCTACATCCGGGACGATCTGCTGCTGCGCTTCGGGTTCGGCAAGGGCATGACCCGGCCCAGCGTCGCCGACATCAATCCGACGATCACGGTCAACCTGACCAGCGGCACGGGCACGCAGGGCAATCCCGACCTGAAGCCGCTGCGCGCCTACAGCTACGACCTGTCGCTGGAGAAGTACTTCAGCGGGACCAGCTACGCCTCGGCCGCGATCTTCTACAAGAAGGTCGACGGCTTCCCGGTCGGGCTCGATACCTGCCAGACGGTGGCGACGGCCCAGGCCTATACCGGCACGACGTCCAACAGCTGCCCGACCGGCCAGTACCGCATCACCCAGACCCAGAACGCCGATCCCGGCTTCGCCAAGGGCGTCGAGCTCGCGGCCCAGACCTTCTTCGATTACGACTTCGTGCCGAGCTTCCTGCACGACTTCGGCGTCCAGGGCTCGTACACCTGGGTCAAGACCGAGCTGCCGGTCCTGATCGGCGGCAAGATCGTCAAGGTGCGCCAGCCGTTCCAGTCGGACCAGAGCTGGAGCCTGGCGGGGCTTTACGAAAACAAGCTGGTCTCGGCCCGGCTCGTCTACACCTACCGTTCGGACTACGTGCTGTTCGGGGTGTCGCCCAACCCGATCGACGGCCGCTACCTGAAGGGCTACGGCCTGCTCGACGCCTCGGTGAACGTCAATCTGCGCGAGGACCTGACCCTGTCGCTGACGGCCTCGAACCTGACCAACAAGGCTCCGATCCGCTACGTCGGCGAGCCGGACAACGGCTACGACACCGACATCCTGCGCCAGTACTTCATGAACGGCCGGGTCTACGGGATCAGCCTGCGCTACAAGTTCGGCGGCTGATCGCCGGACGCGGCTTTCCCCTCCCTGGGGCTGGGCGCCGTCCGCGTGACGGCGCCCTTTCTTTTGGCTTCCATCCTCCCGTCATTCCCGCCTCGAACCGGGGGCCTCCACCGCTACCGACACAGCCTCAGCGAGCGGACGCCATCAATGTCGGCTAAGGGTGGTGAGCGGGCGTTCAAACAGCCTGAAATTATGGATGCGCGCCAAAGCAGGTCTCGGGATGGGCTGGTAGAGATGACATCGATTTTCTATGCAGCTAAGCTCGTCAATCCACGGGACTGGGGT
>JASGDR010000569.1:0-6120 GCA_047607095.1 Caulobacter sp. | reverse complement strand
CTGAAGGCCTGGATCGGCATGCCGATGTCGTTGGCCGCTTCCTCGCGCCGCTGGGCCGTGACGACCACGGTCTCGATGGCGTAGCTGTCCTTATCGTCCTGGGCGGGCGCCTTGCCCCCCTGCGCCCACACCGGCGCCGCCATCGTCAAAGCCAGCGCGGACACCCCCAGCGCCAGCGCGACACGCAGTCCTCGCATGCGAAACCTCCCTCGGCCGCGCCTTCATTGGACGCTGGCTCTATCGGAGCGTGCGGCGGCCCGGGGGCTCTAACAAGCTATCGGAACTGATAGGGTGGCGGGGCGGCGCCGTGCGTCCTTCGAGGCTCGGCTGCGCCTCGCACCTCAGGATGAGGACGTCATGGCTCCGAAGTCCTCATCCCGAGGCGCCCGCGCAGCGGGCCTCGAAGGACGCACCACGCCTCAGAGCCCCAGCACCAGCCTAGCGATGATGTCGCGCTGGATCTCGTTGGAGCCGCCGTAGATCGAGGCCGCCCGGTTGTTGAGGTAGCGGGCCGTCGTCGTCAGGCCGTTCTCCGGGCCGACGAAGGCCTCGTTCGAGCCCGCCTGGCGCGCCGCCGGCTGGTGGACGGCCGCGTAGCCGCCCAGCGCGTCCAGCGCCAGTTCGTCCTGCCGCTGCAGGGCTTCGGAGCCCTGGGCCTTCAGGATCGACGAGGCCGGTCCCGGATTGGCCCCGCCTGCGATGGCGCTGAGCACCCGCCGCTCGGTGACGTCGACGGCCATGGCCGCGATCTGCGCCTCCGCCAGCCGTCGCCGGTGATCCGCGTCATGCGGCTCGATCTGGTCGCGCAGCCGCTCCAGTCCGGCGTCCAGCCCCGTCGCGTAGCCTCCGCCCCGCTCGAACTCCAGAAGGTGCTTGGCCACCGTCCAGCCCTGGTTCTCCTCGCCCAGCCGGTCGGCCTTGGGGGTCCTGACGTCGTCGAAGAACACCTGGTTGACCTCGTGCTCGCCGGCCAGGGTGACGATCGGATCGACGCGGATCCCCGGCCGGTCCATCTCGACCAGCAGGAAGGTGATGCCGGCCTGCGGCTTGCCCTCGGTCGAGGTGCGCGCCAGGCAGAACATGTGGGTCGCCCAATGGGCGTGGGTGGTCCAGATCTTCGAGCCGTTCAGCGCGTAGTCGTCACCGTCGGCCCTCGCCTTCATCTGCAGCGAGGCGAGATCCGATCCCGCCCCCGGCTCGGAATAGCCCTGGCACCAGTAGTCCTCGCCCGACAGGATGCGCGGCAGGTAGCGGGCCTTCTGCTCTGGCGTCCCGAACCGCATGATCGCGGGCGCGACCATCCGCAGGCCCATCGGGGCCAGGCCCGGCGCCCCGGCCCGGGCGCATTCGGCGAAGAAGACATGGCGCTGGATTTCGCTCCAGCCCGGCCCGCCGTACTCGACCGGCCAGGTCGGCGCCGCCCAGCCTCGGGCATGCAGTATCCGCTGCCAGGCCAGGCTGTGGGCCTTGTCGCAGAACACGCTGGTCATCCGCCGTCCGGCCTCGCGCAGGTCCGGCGTCAGGCCGGCGTCGATGAAGGCCCGCACCTCGTCGCGGAAGGCCAGGTCTTCTGCCGACAGTTCCAGATCCACGCGCGCACTCCCGTCCCACGCCCTCGGGGAAACTTGCGAAAGGCGGGGGGCGGTGCGCAAGCTATCGGAACCGATAGGGAAAGAGCGCCCGCATGACGGCGACCACGGGGGAGGCCTTGAGGGGAAGCGACGAACGCCGCGCGCGGGTCATGGACCTGGCGCTGCGCGTGCGCGGCCTCGGGGCCGAGATCGGCCTGCCCTACATTGCCGCCAGCGCCGACATCTCGAGCCCCGAACCGATGCTGGGCGCCGACGGCCTGCCGTTGGCCGAGACCACCTTCCAGTGGCTGGACGCCGGCCTGCGCTACTGGCGCGACCGCTCGTTCGCGCTGCGGGCCCCGTTCATCCTGGCCGCCCGCTACGCCGCCGATCCGTTCTTCTATCACGAGGGGCGGTTTTCCAGCTGGCGTCCCCTGCCCCGGCTGGAAGCCATCGCCGTGCGCGAGGCGGCCGAGGACTTCGGCGTCGCCGCCGCCATCATCGCCCCGGCCTACCTGACCGGCGGGGTGATCGGGGCCGTGGTCTGGGCCTCCGACCGGCCCGTTCCCGACCTGCCGGCGCTCTACGCGGCCCGCGCCGACCAGTTGCACGGGGCGGCCCTGCGCCTGGTGGCCGCCTATCGCGACGGGATCGGCGACGACGCGCCCCTGGCCCGGCTGACCAAGCGCGAGATCCAGTGCCTGAAGTGGGCCGCGGCCGGCAAGACCGACGCCGACATCGGCCAGATCATCGGCATTTCGGGCCCGACGGTGCGTTTCCACGTCCAGAACGCCGCCCTGAAGCTGCGCGTCGCCGGCCGCGCCCAGGCCATCCACCGCGCCACGGGCCTCGGCTATCTGGGCTCGGCCGCATAACGCCGTCGCCCGGAAACGCCCCTCCGGACATGCTTTGTCACGAACGCGATGCAAAGCCGAAAGGCGTTCTCTGCACTTTGACACCCGTTCAGAGGCGCCCGTCGAACGAGGGATCGGTCGGCGCCGCTCGGGAGAAGACCATGAACAAGACCCGTCATCGCCTGCTGGCCCTGACCGTCATCGGCGGTTTCGCCATGGCCGGCGCCGCAGCCGCGGAAACGGTGAAACTGCCCGCCAAGCAGACCGCGCTCGGCGTCGATCACTTCCACGCCAAGGCCCAGGTGCTGGATGACCCGCTCGACATCGAGACCGTCGTCAGCACCGAGCGCGGCTTTCAGACCGGCAAGGGCGTGTTCCGCATGCCCTCCAACGACAACCATCTGCGCGCCGTCGTCGACAAGCGCACCGGCGAGACCCGTTTCGAAGTGCGCCAGACCCTGACCTATCAGGGCTCGATGCGCGGCTACGGCGAAGGTGCGGTGGCCTACCAGACGACCGCCTGGCCCGTGCAGGCCCAGGTGACCAAGATCCGCGACAACGCCGGCCAGTGCTTCCTGTTCGAAGCGCCCGAGCTGTGCCGCGAGGAGCTGGCCTTCACGGTCAGCGAGGCCGAGCTGCGCAAGCTGGCCGCCAAGCCCGGCGCCTGGGGTTTCAAGTTCAAGTCCGACAAGGGCTACGAGCACCGCACGGCCATCACCTCGGCCGAGATCTCCGGCCTGCTGAAGGCCGTCGACGGCTACCGCGCCACCCTGCCGGCCCTCCAGGCCCAAGCCGACACCGCCTCTGGCGGCTGAGTTCCGTATCCGGAGTTTCCATAGTCCTATGAAAGTCGTTGCGTTCCTCGGCCTGGCCGCGTGCCTGGCCGCCTCTTCCGCCGTGGCCGGCCCCGCCGGTCATGGCCTGACCCACACCGAGACCGTCGCCCGGCAGAACCTGGCCAAGCGTACGGTGAAGATCGAGACCCCCTGCGCCCAGTCGGCGGCCGCCGCCGTCGCCGCCCGCCAGGGCGTGGCCAAGGCCAAGCCCCAGGAGGGCCTGGTCCACGTGGTGTTCAACAGCGCCGCCGACGCCGCCGCCCACGAAGGCGCGGTGCGGAGCGCCGTTTCGCAAGCCTGCCGCGCGGCCTGACCGCGCGTCCAAGACGGCCGCTCCGGCGGCCTGCCCTCGCGCGGGTTCCTCTTCCCCCGAAGTGCGCGCGAGGGCGCCTTACTTTTCAGCGAGCGACCGAAATGGGCCGACCCTTGGTGGAAACCGGCGAAGAAACGCCCCTTCTGGCCTTGTTCACGGCGCCGTCGTTCCTAGATAGCCCGGACGCATGGAATCCTCAGGCCACGGAATGATCGCCTTGCAGCGCGAGATCGCTGCCGCCCCCGTCGCGCCGGTCGTCTTGATCGTCGAGGACGATCCGGCCCTGCGCACCCTCCTGATGCGCCTGCTGCGCGAAGAGGGCTTCCAGCCGCTCAGCGCCGCCCACGGGGCCGAGATGGCCCGCGTCCTCGAGACCAACAGCGTCGACATCATCCTGCTCGACGTCATGCTGCCGGGCAGCAACGGCTTCGACCTGTGCCGCAGCGTGCGCCGTGAAAGCGACGTGCCGATCGTCATGCTCAGCGCCCGCGACGACGAGACCGATCGCCTGATCGGCCTGGAGCTCGGCGCTGACGACTATATCGGCAAGCCCTTCAGCCAGAAGGAGCTGATTGCCCGGATCCGCGCCATTCTGCGCCGCGCCCAGGGCGCCACCCAGTCCAGCCAGCCGCGCGGCCACCAGCAGATGGTCTTCGCCGGCTGGCAGCTGGACCCGGGCCGCCGCGAGCTCTTGTCGCCCGACGGCGCCTTCGTAGACCTGTCGGGCGCCGAGTTCGACCTCCTGCTGGCCTTCCTGTCGTCGCCCCAGCGGGTGATCGGCCGCGAGCGCCTGCTGGAGATGTCGCGCGCCCGCATCTCCGACGCCTCGGACCGCAGCATCGACGTCCTGGTCAGCCGGCTGCGCCGCAAGCTCGCCGTCAGCGGCCAGGCCGAGGCGCTGCTGCGCACCGTGCGCGGCGTCGGCTACATCTTCACCGCCGCGGTGGAGCGTCGATGAAGCCTTTGCGGCTGTGGCCGCAGCGTCTGGTCGGCCAGGTCACCCTGGTCCTGATGCTGGCCGTGGCCCTGGAGTTCGTCGGCAGCTCGATACTGTTCGAGAACAGCCGCCTCTACCCCAATCGCGACAACCAGGTCCGGCGCGCGGCCGAGCAGCTGGTCACCGCCGAAGCCATACTGGAGGCCCGCCCCGAGCACGAGCGCGCGGCCCGAGCGGCCGGCCTTTCGGCTCGTCCGAGCGAGCTGGGCTGGACCGCCCTGCCCTCGTTGGTCGATCGCGAGCGCGCGGCCGAACGCAAGCTGAAGGACCAGTTCCGCGAAGCCGAGCCCAGCCTGGCCCGGCGCGAGCTGCGGATGAACACCGAAACCGACCACGCCCTGCCGCGCGACACCCACCTGAAGGTGGCGCTGAAGATGCGCGACGGTTCGTGGATCTGGATGAAGACCAAGATCCGCGCCGCCCCCTGGGCCGTGGTGCTCAGCAGCTTCGGTTCGGCCTTCATCCTCGGCCTGGGGGTCATCGCCGCCGCCGCCCTGGTGCTGCGCAACCTCAGCCGTCCGCTTCGCGCCCTCGCCGAGGCCGCCGACAAGGTCGGCCAGGGCGAGCGCGCGCGGGTGGCCGAGACCGGCGCCGGCGACCTCAAGCTCGTGGCCAAGGCCTTCAACGCCATGCAGGAACGGATCGCCGGCCTGCTGCAGACCCGCACCGAGGCCCTGGCGGCCGTCGGCCACGACCTGCGCACGCCCCTGGCCCGCCTGCGCCTGCGGGCCGGCTTCGTGCAGGACGCCCCCGCCCGCGAGGCGCTGGAGGCCGACGTCGACGAGATGACGGCCATGCTCGATTCGCTGCTGGCCTATCTGGGCGGGCAGGAGGATCCCGAGCCGCCGCGCCGCACCGACATCGCCGCCATCGCCATGACCCTGGTCGACGATGCGACCGACGCCGCGCGGGAGGCCCGGTACGACGGCCCCGAGCACCTGCCGGTGCGCGCCCGGCCGCTGTCGCTCAAGCGCGCCGTCAGCAATCTCGTCGAGAACGCTCTGCACTACGGCGGCGACGCCCGCCTGACCCTGGAGCGCGCTGGCCGCGTCGTGATCCTGGCGGTCGAGGACAGCGGCCCCGGCATTCCCGAGGAAGAACTCGCCCACGTGCTGGAGCCCTTCCACCGCCTCGACAGCGCCCGCGCCCGCAACACGGCCGGCCTCGGGCTGGGCCTGACCATCGTCCAGCAGATCCTGAAGCGCGAAGGCGGCGAACTGGTGCTGAGAAACCTCCCCGCCGGCGGCCTGCGGGCGGAAGTGCGCTTGCCCGCGCTCTGACACCTCTCTCCTCGCGGCCCCAAAACCGACAGCCCCAACGGGGACCCAGGTTTTCCCCTCCCCACGCCCGCCTCCCTCGCCCTCGTGGCGAGGGTCCCTGCCGGCGACAGCTCAGACCTCGGCCATCCTCGAAAGGTCTGAGCGGCTGAACGATGGATCCTGGGCACAAGGCCCAGGAAAGCGGTGTTTGGGCGGGCTGACGGGGATTGGCGAGTGTCGATCCCCAGTGTCGCGCTTTCCGACACGAACAAAATCAACGCCTTGCAACT
>JASGDR010000568.1:0-5075 GCA_047607095.1 Caulobacter sp. | reverse complement strand
TCGCCGAGCCGGATCTCGAGCAGCAGTGGCCCTATCCCGCCCCGCCGCCGGCGATGGGCGCGGCCGCCCCCGCCTGCCGGCCCCATCCGACCCCGCAGCGGCGCAACTTCCCGCACGTCGACAGCGACGATCTGTGGTTCCGCGACGCGGCGCACTCGGGCTTCGCCGCGACCAACCAGACCGGCGCGGGCGTGCGCATCGCCCACATCGACACCGGCTACGATCCCACCCACCAGCAGCTGCCCAAGCACCTGCGGCTGGACCTGCAGCGCAACTTCGTCGACCGCGACCATCCGCGCGACGCCAGCGACCGCTCCGAGGGGCTGTGGGTGCAGGACGGCCACGGCATGGGCACGATCTCGATCCTGGCCGGCCCGCTGTACGGCGGCGCGCCCGGGGCCGAGGTGGTGCCGATCCGGATCGCCGACCGGGTGGTGCTGTTTCGCTCCAGCACCTTCGCCCAGGCCCTCGACTACGTGTACGGCCTGAGAAACGATCCCAAGACCCGCATCGACGTCATCACCATGAGCATGGGCGGCCTGGCCTCCCAGGCCTGGGCCGAGGCCGTCAACCGGCTGTACGAGGCCGGGATCTTCATCGTCACGGCGGCGGGCAACAACGAGAACAACTTCCCCACCCGCAACGTCGTCTATCCGGCCCGCTTCAACCGGGTGGTGGCCGCCTGCGGGGTGATGGCCGACGGCTCGGCCTATGCCGACCTGGGCCAGGGGCGCATGGCCGGCAACTACGGGCCCGACAGCAAGATGGGCACGGCCCTGGCCGCCTGCACGCCCAATATCCCCTGGGCGGTGGGCGGCTGCGCGGGGCTGGTCGACTGGAGCGGGCAGGGCACCTCCTGCGCCACGCCGCAGATCGCCGCCGCCGCCGCCCTGTGGATCGCCGAGAACCGCGCCAAGCTGGACGAATATCCGCAAGGCTGGATGCGGGTCGAGGCCGTGCGCAAGGCGCTGTTCTCCAGCGCCCGCCCCGGCGCGCGCACCACCTTCGGCGCCGGCCTGCTGCGCGCCGACCAGGCCCTGAAGTTCAAGCCGGCCGCCGCCGGCTCGCTGCGCAAGTCGCCCGAGGACGACGCGGCCTTCGCCCTGATCCGCCTGGCCGCCGGGCTGGGCGCGGCCGGAACGCCGCCCGTCGATCCGGCGACCCGGCGGATGCTGGAGCTGGAGATCCTGCAGCTGTCGCAGTCGGCCCAGATCGAGGCGATCATGCCCGATCCGGCGCAGCCGCCCGACACCGAGACCGGCCGCCGCAAGCTGCGCGAGGCCCTGGCCGACCAGCCCCGCGCCTCGCGCCGGCTGAAGGCCTATCTGCGCGGCGCCGACAGCCGCACGGTCCAGCCGCCGGCCGGGCCCGAGCCGGATTCCGCGCCCGCGCCCAAGCCCGTCCTCAGCGACATGGAGCGGCTGCACCTGGAGCACGCCAAGTCGCCGACCGTGCGCGAGCCCCCGGCCCGCCGCCTGCGCGTCTACGCCTTCGACCCGTCGTTCAGCGCCTCGCAGGACACCGCCGCCATCAACGTGGCGCGGCTTGAGGTGCCCTGGGACGGCAATCTCAAGCCGGGGCCGATCGGCGAATATCTGGAAGTGATCGACGTCGATCCGGTCAGCGCCGCGGCCTACGCCCCGGTCGATCTGAACCACCCCCACCTGCTCAGCCAGGACGGCCTGTCGCCGACCCCGTCCGATCCGCGCTTCCACCAGCAGATGGTCTATGCGGTGGCGATGAAGACCATCGGCCACTTCGAGCGGGCCCTGGGCCGCGCGGCCCAGTGGTCGTCGCGGCAGCTGACCGAGGGCGACAAGCCGACCGAGATCCCGGGCGACGAGGCCGCCGCCAAGCCGCCGCCCAAGCGGCGCGAGCGCGAGGAGTACGTCCAGCGCCTGCGCATCTATCCGCACGCCTTCCGCGGGGCGAACGCCTATTACAGCCCCGACCGCAAGGCGCTGCTGTTCGGCTATTTCCCCGCCGCCGGCGGCGACTGGCGCGCCACCCCGGCTGGGCAGATGACCTTCAGCTGCCTGTCGCATGACATCGTCGCCCACGAAACCTCGCACGCCCTGCTCGACGGCCTGCACCCGCGCTACCGGGAGTCCACCCATCCCGACGCCATGGCCCTGCATGAGGCCTTCGCCGACATCGTGGCGCTGTTCCAGCACTTCACCCTGCCCGAGGCCCTGGAGCACCAGATCTCCCGCAGCCGCGGCGACCTGACCGGCGGCGGCCCGCTGGTGCAGCTGGCCGTCGAGTTCGGCCGCGCCACCAGCCGCGAGGGCCAGTTCCAGAAGGCCCTGCGCGAGGCGGTCGACGCCCTGTCGCAGGAGAAGCTGAGCGAGCTGCAGGGCGCCGCGCCCGACCTGCCGATGGAGGCGCACGATCGCGGGGCGATGCTGGTGGCCTCGGTGTTCGACGCCTTCCTCACCCTCTACGCCGCCCGCCAGGAGGAGGTGATCGTGCTGGCCACCGGCGGCAGCGGCGTGCTGCCCGAGGGCCAGCTGCCCCAGCCGCTGGTCAAGGCCCTGGCGCGCGAGGCGGCCAAGCTGGCCGACCAGCTGCTGACCATCTGCATCCGCGCGCTCGACTATTGCCCGCCGGTCGACGCCACCTTCGGCGACTATCTGCGGGCGATGATCACCGCCGACCGCGACGTGGTGCCCAACGACACCCGCGGCTATCGCCTGGCCCTGATCGCCGGCTTCGCCAAGCGGGGGATCTTCCCGCAGAACGTGCCGCACCTGTCGCCGGGCAGCCTGGTCTGGGAGGCGCCGCCGCCGGTCATCACCACGGCGTCCCGGCTGCTGCCGCAGCTCGACCTGGGCTGGAACCGCCGCAACAAGCGCCAGAAGGCCTGGAACCTGTCGCGCGACAACGCCCGCCGCCTGCACGCCTGGCTGACGGGCCGGCGCTGGGAGAACGGCGTGCGGATCGATCTGCCCGACGGCGAGCGCGCCACCGACGCCGAGCTCAGGGCATTCGGCCTCTATCGCGAGGAGGGGCCCCAGACCGTCGACTATGTCGAGAACGGCGAGACGTTCCACGAGGAGGTCACGATCGGCAAGATCGAGGTCCACTCGGTGCGGCCGGCGCGCCGCATCGGGCCCGACGGCACGACCGTCAGCGACATCGTCGTCGAGATCACCCAGAAATGGACCGACAGCGGCGGGGTCGTCCGCCGGGGCGGCTGCACGGTGCTGTTCGATCTGGAGAGCTACCAGGCGCGCTACCTGATCCGTAAGCGGGTGGCCAACCTGGCCCAGGCCTGGGCCGAGACCGCCGCGGCCCCGCCGCCGCGGCCGCCCAGCCGCGCCCGCGGCGCCTTCTTCGGCGTCATGGGCGACCGGGAGCCCTTCGCCATGCTTCACGACTGCTGTTGAGACCGGGGGAGAAGGCCGTGACCGATCACCGCGCCAAGGTGAGGATGTATCGCCACGGGCTGGGCGACTGCCTGCTGGTCCGCCTGGCGCGCGACGGCGACCGGGATTTCAACATCCTGATCGACTGCGGCGTCATCCTCGGCACCAAGGACGCCCGGACCAAGATCAACACGGTGATGGAGAACGTCGTCGCCGAGACCGGCAACGTCATCGACCTTCTGGTGGTGACCCACGCCCACGGCGACCACGTCTCGGGCTTCCTGCAGGCCGAGGCGATCTTCCGCAAGCTCGAGGTCGGCCAGGTGTGGATGGCCTGGACCGAGGATCCGGACGACAGCTTCGCCAAGTCGCTGCTCGACGCGCGGGGGCGGCGGGGGGCGGTCGACGCCCTGCAGGCCGTGGCCGGGCAGATGCAGGCGGCCGGCGACGCCGCCGCGGGCGAGAAGATCGCCGGCCTGATGGACTTCTTCGGCGTCGACGACGTGCCGTTCGGCGCGGCCGGCGGCCGGGCCACCACCGAAGACGCCGTGCAGGTGGCGCGCGAGCTCGCGCCGGAGGGCAAGCTCGTCTACTGCAAGCCCGGCCAGGACCCCTACCGGCCGCCGGGCGCCAAGGCGCGGATCATGGTGCTGGGGCCGCCGCGCGACCACGACCTGATCCGCAAGTCGACGCCCACCAGGAGCGCGCCCGAAACCTTCGACATGGCCTTCGGCGCTGTGGAAACCACCCCGACGGAGGCGCTGGAGGGGCGACCGTTCTCGCCGCTGTTCACGATCCCCATCGACGTCGCCCGCAGCGAAATGGCCTTCTTCCGCGACAACTACTGGAACCAGTCGGGCGAGGCCGGCTGGCGGGGGATCGACGACATCGGCTCCAGCGCCCTGGAGTTCGCCATCAAGCTCGACAACGACACCAACAACACCAGCCTGGTGCTGGCCATCGAGCTCGACGGCGACAGCGTCAGCCAGGAGGCGGGGCGCGACGTCCTGCTGTTCGCCGCCGACGCCCAGGTCGGCAACTGGCTGTCCTGGAAGGGGGTGACGTGGACCGCGCCCGAGGGCGAGGCCGGCGACGTCGAGGGGCTGGACCTCGTGCGCCGCACCATCGTCTACAAGGTCGGCCACCACGGCAGCCACAACGCCACGCTCAAGGATTATCTGCTGTCGATGGAGCGGCTGCGCATCGCCCTCAATCCCGTCGACGAGGTGATGGCCGGCAAGAAGCACTGGGACCACATCCCCCTGCCGTCGCTGGAAGAGGCCTTGCGCAAGCAGGCCAAGGAAGGCCTGATCCGCGCCGACGAAAACGGCGTCGCCGGCCCCCGCATCGTCGAGGACCCGCTGTTCTACGAGGTGACGGTCTAGGGGGCGGCGGCAAGCCCTTCTCCCCCGTAAAACCCCCGCGAAAGCTGGAACTCCGGCTTTTCCCCACCCCGCTCCCGCCTCCCTCGCCCTTGTGGCGAGGATCCATGCCGACGACCGCTCAGACCTGGGCCGGTCGGGCAAGATCTGAGCGCCTGAACGATGGATCCTGGGCGCAGGGCCAGGAAGGCGGTGTTTAGGGCGGGCTGACGGGGATAGAGCGCCGTCCATCCCCGCCGACCGCGAGCCAAACCCCAACCAATCCAACGCCTTGCAACTTTATCAGCGGCCTGGATCAGACGCGTTGAGACCCGCTGCATAATGG
>JASGDR010000567.1:0-4907 GCA_047607095.1 Caulobacter sp. | reverse complement strand
TCGAGGCCCATGGCGGCCGCATCTGGGCCGAGGCCAATCCGGGCGGCGGCACGGTGTTCCGCTTCACCCTGCCGCCCGCGCCCGCCCGTCCGACCGACACCCAAGAAGAAGCCGACCAGGAGACCACCACATGAGCGACGCCGTTGTGCACGTGGTCGACGACGACGCCGACGCCCGCGATTCCCTGGCCTTCCTGCTGGAGACGGCCGATTTCCGGGTGCGCACCTATCCCGACGCCCAGGCCTTCCTGGCGGCCCTGCCGACCGCCGAGGCCGGCTGCGTGATCACCGACGTCCGCATGCCGGGCATGTCGGGCCAGGAACTGGTCAAGCGCCTGAAGACGCAGGGCGCGCCCCTGCCGGTGGTGATGATCACCGGCCACGGCGACATCCCGATGGCCGTCGAGGCGATGCGCGACGGGGTGATCGACTTCATCGAAAAGCCGTTCTCGGAAGCCCGCATCCTGGCGGCCCTGGAGCGGGCCATGGCGGCCGCCCCGGCCCAGCCGGCCGTCAGCGACGACCAGGCCCAGGTGCTGGCGCGGATCGAGACCCTGTCCGAGCGCGAGCGCCAGGTGCTGGACGGCGTGGTGGCCGGCCAGCCCAACAAGATCATCGCCCGCGACCTGGGCATCAGCCCGCGCACGGTCGAGATCTACCGCGCCAAGCTGATGAGCAAGATGCACGCCGACAACCTGGCCGCCCTCGTGCGGATGACGCTGTCGGCGCGGGGCTGAACGACCGTCAGGCGGCGGGGCAGCGGAACGGCTTGTACGGCCTGACCTCCTTGGCCTTCAGCGCCTCGCCCGCGATCAGCCTGGCCAGCCTGGGATCGTCGAGCCACCGGCCGCTGAGCGTGTCCTGGCCCTCCCTGTCCTTCCAGGCCGCCGCGGCCTGGGCCAGCAAGGCCCTGTCGCCGTCGCCCAGCCCCGGCGCGGCCCCGATCTGGGTGAGGGCGAAGACGGCGTAGGAGCCGCCGGAGCGCCCCAGCGCCCGGATCAGCGATCCACGCGGGCCGGGGCCCGCGCAGAACACCCGCGTCACGGCCGCCTCTTCCCCTTCGTCGTCGCCGACGCCGTACCAGCGCAGGGTGACGTCCAGCGGCAGCGTCAGGGGATCGCCGGGCCCGCCGACGGCCGGGGAGGCCAGCACCTCGGGACGGACCAGCTCGGCCCTGGCCCACTCGATGATCTCGTTGGCGTGGCCCGACAGCATCAGGGTCAGGGCCGGATCGGCGCGGTAGTCGCCGTTCAGCAGGGTCTTGGGCCCTTCGACGAAATCGGCCTCGACGCCGAACCGGGCCTTGGCCTCGGCCGCCAGGGCGAGAGAGAAGCGCGGCCAGCGCGCCGCGACCGACGGATCCGTTCGCCAGCGCGGCGGCTCGCCGCCATAGGGATCTTCCTGAACGTCCCTCACCACGGCCAGCAGGGCCTCGGCTTCGTCGGCGGACGACGCCGAGGCCAGCCGAGCCGGAACGCGCGCCTCGATCAGGTCGTAGGCCCGCCGGTACTGGCCGTTGGCGGCCAGGAAACGCAGGCCGAGGCCGAGGTCGCCGAGCGAGGCGTCCTCGCGCAGGAACGCCTCGAAGAACGGCGCGGCGTCGGCGTGCCCCTCTTCGATCAGCGCCTTCAGGATGGCCGTCTCGCGCGGATCACGTATGGGCCCGGCGGGCGCGGCGGGCGGCCGGTCGCCGTCCACCGCGGCCATGAGCAGTCCGGCGAAGGCCGCCGCCGGCGACTGTTCGGCGTCGAAGGCCGGATCGCGCGGCGCGTAGCGCGGCGGCCGACCGGCCTTGAGGTCGTCATAGGCGGCCAGCAGGAACGGCGTCGGCTTCCAGGGCGAGATGGAGCCCAGATGGCCGCCGATGTCGCGAGCCAGCATCGCCTCGTAGGGCGTCCTGTCGGGCTTGGCGTCGAGCCGGGCCTTCAGCGCCTCCAGCCGGGCGAGCCGCGCCATCGGGTCGGGATCGCGCAGGATGTCGAGATAGGTCCGCACCATCCGCGACCACGGGCTGTCGGGACCGGCGTAGTCCTCGTTCACGCGAGAGAACGGATAGCCCAGCACGTTCAGGCTCTCGCCGCGGCGACCGAGCATCAGCAGGTAGCTGCCGCCCTTGGCCAGGGTGATGCGGTTGCACGGCCCGTTATGGCCTTCGGGATGGGAGAAAGCGACGTCGCCCGGATCGCTGCGCACGGTGCGCCCCAGAACGACGCCCCGGATCTCGACCTCGCCGCTGAGGCCGCCCTTCAGGCTCTCGGTGACGCGTACGCGTATCGGCCAATCGAAGGACTCCGCCCGCGCGGCGAGAGGCGGCGCGGACACCGGCGTGGCCACGACCACCGCGTCGGCGATCTGCAGCAGTTCGAAATTGCTGGGCCGGACGTAGCCGGGAACCGTCGAGCAGGCCCGCGCCGCCGGGGCCGCGCCCAGAACCAGCGCCGCCGCCAGACCGACCAACCAAGACCGCCGCATGACGCCCCCCTATCGTTTTGCGGGAGCCTACGAACGGCGCCAAAAATCTACAAGCGTAATCTTGAATTTCGCCGGGAAGGCGCGTTCGTGATCGGGCCGATCAGGCCCGCGAGGTCGGCCAGGCGATGGTGGTTGGCTTGCCCGACGCCAGGGCGCCGTAGACGGCCAGGCGGTTGGGATCGTTCATCTCAGGTCTCCGTCAGCCAGGCGCGCAGCAGGGCCGTGGTCTCGTCCGGCCGCTCCATGGCCGGCAGGTGGCCGCATTCGGCGAAGATATGCAGGGTCGAGCCGGCGATCCCTTCGTGGATGGCCTGGGACTCGGCGGGCGGGGTCAGGCGGTCGAGATCGCCCACCGCCACCAGGGTCGGCACGCGGATGTCGGCCAGGCCCGGCCGCGAGTCCGGCCGCCCGAGGATCGCCCGCTGCTGGCGCAGGAAGGCCTCGCCGCCGACCCGGCCGGCCATGGCCTTGACCTCGCCGGCCAAGGGGTCGGCCAGGGTGTCGTTCAGCCGCGAGACCGGCAGCAGCTGCGGCATCATCTGCTGGGTCACGCCCAGGAACCGGCCGACCGACAGGGCCGCCATGGCCCGGCGGCGCTGCTCGGCGCGCTGGGGGCTGTCGGGCGCGGCGCTGGTCGAGAACAACGCAAGGCGCGTCACCCGCTCGGGCGCCTGGCGCAGGATCTCGAAGGCGACATAGCCGCCCATGGAGAGACCGCCGAGGGCGAAGCGTTCGGGGGCCGCGGCCAGCACGCGGGCGGCCATGGCCGAAACGCTGTCGTCCAGGGTCAGGTCGGCGACCTGGATGTCGGCCTCGTCGTGCAGGGCCAGCGCCTGCTCGCGCCACAGGCGGGCGTCGCACAGCAGGCCCGGCAGCAGGACGAGCGGAGCGCGCTCCTTCTTCCGGTCAGGCACGCGAAACCTCCTTCAGCCGCAGGGCCAGCACGGCGGCGACCAGGGCCAGCACGGCGGTGAAGGCCGCCACCGCCGGCCAGCCGCCGGTCCGCCAGAAGCCGCCGCCGGCCGAGCCCGCGACGCTGGAGCCGACATAGTAGAACAGCAGGTACAACGCCGCCGCCTGGCCTTTGGCCTTGCCGGCCAGGGCGCTGACCCAGCCGCTGGCCACGGCGTGGGCGATGAAGAAGCCGATGGTCACCAGGGCCACGCCCGCCACGATCCACGGCAGGCCGGCCGGCAGGGTAAGGGCGACGCCCGCCAGCATGACGGCGAGGCCCGTCGCCAGCAGGGCGCGCCGGCCCCAGCGGTCGGCCAGCCTGCCCGCGCTCGACGAAGCGACCACCCCGAAGGCGTAGACCAGGAAGATCAGGCTGGTCTGGCCCTGGCTGAGGCCATAGGGCGGCCCCTCGAGCCGGAAGCCCGCATAGTTGAAGATCGTCACGAAGACGCCGGTCAGGCAGAAGGCCACGGCGAACAGGGCCAGCAGGCGCCGGTCGGCCAGGGCCGTTCCCCAGGCGGCGGCCTGGGCGGCGCGGTCGCCGGCCGGCGTCGGCTGGAAGCGCCGCGAGCGCGGCAGCAGCAGGAAGAAGGCGGCGGCCGCCAGCAGGTCGAGCACGCCGATCGTCGCCATGGCCGAGCGCCACGAGCCGACCTCGACCAGCAGGCCCATGCCCACCCGCCCGGCCATGCCGCCGAAGGCCGTGCCGGCCACGTAGAGACCCATGGCCGCGCCCAGGTCGCGCGGCTCCATCTCCTCGCCGACATAGGCCATGGCGACGGCCGGCACGCCGCCCAGCAGGAAGCCTTCGGCCGCCCGCGCGAGCAGCAGCATGGGCCAGGACGGCGCGAAGGCCGCGGCGAGGTTCAACAGGGCCGCCAGGCTCATCGAGGCGAACATCAGCCCCTTGCGGCCCAGGCTCTGCGAGACCGCCCCGGCCAGCAGGATCGCGACCGCCAGGGCCCCGGTGGTCAGCGACAGGGCCAGCGAGGCCTGGGCCGGGGTCAGGGCGAAGTCGCGGGCGAAGGTCGGCAGCAGCGGCTGCACGCAGTAGAGCAGGCTGAAGGTCGAGAAGCCGCCCAGGAACAGGGCCAGCGACATGCGCCGAAACCGCGCCGTGCCGGCGGCGATGCGCGGGGGCGAAAGGTCTGCGGCGGGATCGGCGGCGGTCATGGCCGTCGATCTAGAAGCGGGCGACCCCATAGTCCAATAT
Organism: Caulobacter sp.; assembly: GCA_047607095.1. Taxonomy (GTDB): domain Bacteria; phylum Pseudomonadota; class Alphaproteobacteria; order Caulobacterales; family Caulobacteraceae; genus Caulobacter. The sequence continues at coordinate 269 of JASGDR010000567.1, read as the reverse complement.
ATGACAAAGGCTTTCTTGATCGCTTTTGGAGATGGCATGGAGCTGCGCCACATCCGCTACTTCCTGGCCGTGGCCGAGGAGCGCAACTTCACCCGCGCCGCGGCCAGGGTCGGCATCGGCCAGCCGCCGCTGAGCCAGCAGATCAAGGATCTCGAGGCGGAACTCGGCGTGCAGCTGTTCCGCCGCGTGCCCAGCGGAGCCGAGCTGACCGAGGCGGGCAAGGCCTTTCACGCGGCCGTGCGCACCCTGCCCGACCAGGCGGGCGCGGC
>JASGDR010000566.1:0-3740 GCA_047607095.1 Caulobacter sp. | reverse complement strand
GGTCAGCACGCCCTCGGGATTGGTCGTGAAGCGGCCGTCACGGGTGTAGCGCTCGCCTTCGGCGGTCTGGACCTTGAAGAAGCCCTGGTTTTCGAGGGCCAGGTCGAGGGTCCCGCCGGTTTCGTTCAGCGCGCCGGGCTTGAAGTCGCGGACGACGCCGTCGTCCAGCACGAACTTGATCGGCGCCGGGCCGCCCGCGGTGCGCGCGGGCTTGGCCGGTTCGGTGCGGACCATCAGGTCCTCGACCTTGAAGCCGGTGGTGTTCGCGTTGGCGATGTTGTTCGCGACGATGTCCAGCTCACGACGGAGCGTCATCTGCCGCGAAAGGCCCACATACAGCGCGTTGTCCATGACGATTAACTCGCAGTTTGGCGCGACAAATGCGCCGCAATCCTGCAAGCAAGCCTCGTGCCAACTCGAAAAGGGCAATAAAATCAGCGGAGAGGGTGGTTAACAGCGACGCTTTTCGAAGATGCGCCGGGCAGATTCCGCCTGCGACCAAATGGCCTCTAAAACAGATCGTTAACCATGCTCGCGCATGAGTAGGAGCCATAGTTTTCAAGGAACTCGCGCGTGGCCAAGAAACCGCCCAAGGAAGCTCCCGCCGGTGAAGGCGAAGAGGGCGCCGTCGAGGGTGAAGCTTCCGCCAAGAAGAAACCGCCGATCATCCTGATCGCGGCGGCGGCCGGCGTGCTCGTGCTCGGCGGCGGCGGGGCCGCGGCCTTCTTCATGCTGAAGCCCAAGCCGGCCGCCGAGGGCGAGGCGGCCGCCGGCGAACACGGCGCGAAGAAGGAAAAGAAAAAGGAAGAGAAGAAGGAAGGCGGCCACGGCGAAGGCGGCGAGGGCGCCAAGGCCGACGGCGGCGCCGGCGCGCCTGTCGTCAAGGAAGGCCCCGACGGCGTGGTGTTCTACACCCTGCCCGACATCGTGGTGAACATGCAGGCGGCCGACGGCAAGTCGACCTTCCTGAAGCTGAAGCTGACCTTCGAGCTGCCCGACCAGGAGACGGCCGACGAGCTGACGCCGAACCTTCCGCGCCTGACCGACATGTTCCAGACCTTCCTGCGCGAACTGCGTCCGGAAGACCTCGCCGGCAGCCAGGGCAGCTACCAGCTGCGCTCCGAGCTGCTGCGCCGGGTCAACCTGGTGGCCGCGCCTTCGAAAGTGAACGCCGTCCTGATCGAGGAGATGCTGATCAACTAGCCCTTGGGGCTGGCTGAGGCGAACCATCATGGCAGACGAGATCGACGATCAGGCCGCAATGGCCCAGTGGGCCGCGGAGAACCCTCCGGGGACCTTCGACGCCGGCGGCGGCGAGCTGAACAGCTTCGGCGACTTCAGCGGCGGCATGGCCGGCATGGCCGGCTGGGACGACGGCGGCGGCGACGGCATGGGATCCGAGCGGATCCTGAACCAGGACGAGATCGACAGCCTGCTGGGCTTCGACCTCTCGGGCGACGGTTCGGACGACCGCACCGGTATCCGCGCGATCATCAACTCGGCGCTCGTTTCGTACGAGCGCTTGCCGATGCTGGAAATCGTCTTCGACCGCCTGGTGCGGTTGATGACGACGTCCCTGCGCAACTTCACGTCCGACAACGTCGAGGTCAGCCTCGACAACATCAGCTCGATCCGTTTCGGCGACTATCTGAACTCGATCCCGCTGCCGGCCATCCTGGCGGTGTTCCGGGCCGAGGAGCTGGACAACTACGGCCTGCTGACGGTCGACTCCAACCTGATCTACTCGATCGTCGACGTGCTGCTGGGCGGCCGCCGCGGCACCGCGGCCATGCGCATCGAGGGGCGTCCCTACACGACCATCGAGCGCGTGCTGGTGCAGCGGATGGTCGAGGTGGTGCTGAACGACGCCAAGGCCGCCTTCGAGCCGCTGCATCCGGTGGCCTTCACGCTGGACCGCCTGGAGACCAACCCGCGCTTCGCCGCCATCGCCCGGCCGGCCAACGCCGCCATCCTGGTGAAGCTGCGCATCGACATGGAAGACCGCGGCGGCCGCATCGAACTGCTGCTGCCCTACGCCACGCTCGAACCCATCCGGAAGATGCTGCTGCAGCAGTTCATGGGTGAGAAGTTCGGCCGCGACAACATCTGGGAAGGCCACTTGGCCACCGAGCTGTGGACCACCCAGATGGAGGTGCGCGCGGTGCTCGACGAGCAGCAGCTGCCGCTTTCCAAGGTGCTGAACCTGCAGGTCGGCGACACGTTGATGCTGAACGCCACGCCCGACAGTCTGGTGGAGTTGCGGGCGGGGTCGATTCCGCTTACGCGCGGCCGGATGGGCCGTCGTAACCATTCCATCGCCATCCGGGCCGACGCCCCCCTGACGCCCGCGGCGAAAAAGGCGGTTCAGAAGCTGAAATGAGCCTGATCGCGGTCGCCCTGCAGGTTCTTCTGGCGGTGCTGCTCCTGGTGGCGCTGGTCTTCGGCTGGCGCCTGGAGCGCAAGCTGAAAGCGCTGCGCGACGCCCAGGACGGCTTCGCCAAGGCCGTGGCCGACCTCGACAACGCCGCCCAGCGCGCCGAACAGGGCCTGGCCGACCTGCGCGCGGCCACCGACGAGGCCTCCGAATACCTGGCCGACCGCATCGAGAAGGCCAAGGCCCTGGCCGTCCAGCTGGACGAGCGCATGACCCGGGCGGCTTCGGCGCCCCGTATCGAGCCGCGCCAGGACGCTCGCCAGGATTTGGGCCAGCGCCCGGCTCGCGAGCCGCGTGATTTCGTCGCGTCACAGGCCGCCGAACCGCCCCCCGCGCCGAGCCCGGCCGGCGGCCGCCGCCTGAGCGCGCAGGACTTCGAAGCCATGCTGGAGCGCGAGGCCCGCGCCCGCACGAGCGGCCCTGCGACCTCGCGTCCCGCGACGTCTTCGAATTCCTCGCTTAATTCGCCTCCTAATCCGTCCGCCAATCCCTCGCGGGAAACCGCCCGTTCACGGGCGCGGGTGGATGATGACCTGTTCGACGGCCCCGACCCCTCGTCGCGGCCCGGATCGCCTTTCAGAGACCGTCGATGAAGAACGTTCCTCGCATCCTGCCGATCGTCGGCGTCGCCGTTGTCGGCGTCCTGGCCGTCAACGCCCTGGCCGGCGCCAAGTCGATGCCCGACCTGCTGGGCGGCGCCAAGGCCTTCGCCGAAGGCGTGGGCAAGGGCGACAAGAAGGACGCCAAGGGCCAGGAAGCCGCCTCGGCCGACGGCGTGGGCGTCGACGCCGCCGCGACGGCTCCGAACGCGGCGCCGCCGCGCATCTGCGCGCCGTCGGCGACGGACCTGGCCAAGGAAGCCGGCCTGTCGCCCGCCGAACTGCGCGTGCTGCAGAGCCTGGGTCAGCGCCGCGGTCAGCTGGACCAGCGCGAGCAGGACATCGACGTGCAGCTGCAGCTGCTGGCCGCCGCCGAGGCCAAGCTCGACGCCAAGATGAAGACCCTCAACGGCATGAAGGGCGAGATCCAGGGCCTGCTGGGCCAGGCCGACCAGCAGAAGGCCGCCGAGGTCGACCGCATGGTCACCGTGTTCTCGGCCATGAAGCCCAAGGACGCCGCCGCCCGCCTGACGGTGCTGGACGACGCCGTGCGCCTGCCGATCGCCGCCAAGATGAAGGAACGCACCCTGGCGATGATCCTGGCCAACATGGCTCCGGGCGACGCCAAGGTGCTGACCGAGCGCCTGGCCAGCCGCTTCTCGGGCGACGCCATCGCCAAGGGCAAGGCCGCCGTGGCCGAGAACGCC
>JASGDR010000565.1:0-4217 GCA_047607095.1 Caulobacter sp. | reverse complement strand
GGGGCAATTTGCGCGCCCAGGCCAGGGCGGCGTCCAGGTCGTCGACCTCGATCAGGTAGAAGCCGCCCAGCTGTTCCTTGGACTCGGCGAACGGTCCGTCGTGCAGGGCGTACTGGCCTTTGGCCTTGCGCACGGTGGTGGCGGTGTCGGTGGTCTTCAGGCCCGAGCCGCCGCGCAGCAGGCCCTTTTCGACCAGCTCGCCGGCGAAGGCCTGGTGGGCTTCGATGATCTCGCGCCAGGCGCGGCCGTCCTCGTCGCGGTACTGGCTCTCGTCCTCGTAGATCAGCAGGGCGTACTGCATCGGGTCTGTCTCCTGTCTCGCGGACGCGTCCCGCGTCGCGCTTCCGGTGGGGAGACGCGCGGGACGGCCGCAATTCGACAGGGCGACGAAGAAAATGTCGAGCCGCCCGCAAGGGCGGCTCGGGCTTAGCGCGCCAGCGTCTCCAGGAAGCGCACCGGCTCGCCGCGGCCCTCGGCGACGATCTCGTCGTCGCGCATGACCACGATGCCGCGCACGATGGTCGCCACCGGCCAGGCCTTGGCCTCGAAGCCGTCGAACGGGGTCCAGCCGGCGCGGTTGGCCATCTGCTCGTGGGTGATGGTCTTGCGGGCCTTCATGTCGACGATGGTGAAGTCGGCGTCGAAGCCTTCGGCCAGGCGGCCCTTGTCGGCCAGGCCGAACACGCGGTTCACCCCGTGGCTGGTCAGGTCGACGAAGCGCTCGAGGGAAAGCTTGCCGTCCACAACGTGGGTCAGCATCACCGGCACCAGGGTCTGCACGCCCGGCATGCCCGACGGCGAGGCCGGATAGGGGCGGGCCTTCTCCTCGCGGGTGTGCGGGGCGTGGTCGCTGCCGAGCACGTCGGCGATGCCGGCCTCGATGCCGCGCCAGACGCCGGCCACGTGATAGGCGTCGCGGATCGGCGGGTTCATCTGGGCGAAGCCCTTCAACCGCTCATAGGCCTCGGGCGCCACCAGGGTCAGGTGCTGGGGCGTGACCTCGACGCTGGCGACGTCCTTGTTCTGGGCCAGGAAGTCGATCTCTTCCTTGGTGGTGACGTGCAGCACGTGGATGCGCTTGCCCAGGTTCTTGGCGATGCGCACCAGGCGGTGGGTCGATTGCAGCGCCGCCTGGGCGTCGCGCACTTCCGGGTGGCTGGTCCAGTCGCCGGGACGGGCCAGGCTGCGGCGGTCGGCCAGGCGGTATTCGTCTTCCGAGTGGAAGGCCGCGCGGCGGTTGACGTGCCGCAGCACGTTCTCGACGCCCTCGTCGTCCTGCACCAGCAGGCTGCCGGTCGAGGCGCCCATGAACACCTTGATGCCGCAGCAGCCCGGCAGGCGCTCCAGCTCGCCCAGGAACTGGGCGTTCTCGTGGGTGCCGCCGACATAGAAGGCGTGGTCGGTGTGCATCCGGTTCCTGGCCCGCGACAGCTTGTCGGCCAGAGCGTCCGGATCGGTGGTGGTCGGCTCGGTGTTGGGCATCTCGAACACGGCCACGACGCCGCCGAGGGCCGCGCCGCGGCTGCCGCTTTCCAGGTCTTCCTTCCACTCCAGGCCCGGCTCGCGGAAGTGCACCTGGCTGTCGATCACGCCCGGCAGCACGGTCAGGCCCGTGGCGTCGAAGATCTCGCCGGCGCTGGCCTGGGAAAGGTCGCCGATGGCGACGATCTTGCCGCCCCGCACGCCGACGTCGGTGACGCCGCGCCCGGCATGGTTCACCACCTCGCCCCCACGGACGATCAGGTCGAAGGTCTGGGACATGGGGCGCTCCTGCGGTGGGTTTGGGGCGGTCTAGGTCTGCCGCGAGCGAGTGGCAACACCAAACTAGACCCCTCTCTCAAAGAGAGAGGGAAACCCTAAGCCTGCGGGCTGGCTTCGCCGCTCGCGCGTTTGCGGCGGCGAGGGGAGACCTTGAGCTTGGGTTCTTCGGCCGGCGGGGTGTCGGCCTCGGCGGCGGGCGCGTCTGGGGCGGCTTCCACCGGCGGCGCGGTTTCGGGCGCGACTTCGGCCACCGGCGGTTCCGCCGGCGCCTCGGGCTCGACCGGCGCGACGACCGTCGTCGCCCGCGCCTCGTCCAGCAGCTCCACGGCCGCCTTGACCACCTTGGCCACCGGCAGGTCGCTCATGTGGCGGATGGCCTGCGACAGGTCCGGATCGACGGCCTTGAACTGTTCGAAGTCGCGCGGGCCGCGCACCGCGCGGGTCAAAGCGCCCCAAGGGCCATACCGCCGCTCGTCCGAGGGGCCGAACAGGCCGACGGTGGGCGTGCCCGCGGCGGCGGCGATGTGCATCAGGCCGCTGTCGTTGCCGATGAACAGGTCGGCGCGCTTCAGGGCGGCGTAGGCGGTCAAGAGATCCACCTTGCCGGTCAGGTCGATGCAGCGGCCTCTGGCGGAAGCCATGCGCAGCTCCTCGACCATGCGGCCGTCCTCCGGGCCGCCGAGGATCAAGAGGCGCCCGCCCTCCAGCTTGCCGCCGGGGCCCAGCAGCTGGGCGGCGGTCTGGGTGAAGCGCTCGATCGGCCAGACCTTGCCGATCCAGTTGGCGGCCGGGCCCATGGCCAGGATCGGACCGGCCGGCTCGGCGCCGCGCGGGGCCAGCAGCTGGTCGGCCAGGGCCTGGACTTCCGGGGTGATGTAGAGGTGCGGGGCGGGCGGCTCGCCGTCGATCTTCAGCACGCGGGCGGTCTCGACCACCTTGTGGGCGATCTCGCCGGGGGTCTTCTTCCAGATCGCCCGCTTCTCGCGGCGCAGGAAAAGGGCGGTGGCGCTGCCCCGCAGGTCGACCACCAGGCCCCACTTGCGATGGCGCACCTGGTTCCACAGCTTGAACCAGTGGCCCTTGCCCTTGCCCTTCTCCATGACGATCACCCGGTCGAGGCCGGGGACGTGGGCGAACAGCGGGGCGGCAAGCGGGCCGGCGACGATGGTGAAGCGGGCGTTGGGGATCTGTTCGGCGAGAAGTTTGATCAGGCCGGACGACAGCACGGCGTCGCCGATACGCGTGGCGGTGATGAAGAGAATCGGGAAGGCCCGCTGTGTCATCGGTCCATGTATAGGGTGAACCGCCTGTCAACGCATCCCGTTATGCCGCTTAAGCTTTCGTGAGATTCAAGACTGGCGCGAGCGTCACCTCGGCGCCACATGTTCGGCCATGACCAGCCCGCGCATCGCCCATCTTTCCTCCCGCGCCGTCATCGCCGTCGCCGGCCCCGACTGGCGCGGCTTCCTGCAAGGCCTGCTGACCCAGGACGTCGAGACGATCCGGCCGGGCGAACTGCGCTTTTCTGGCCTGCTGACCCCGCAGGGGCGGCTGCTCTACGACCTGTTCGTGGCCGGCCTGCCGGAAACGGAAGCGGAAACGGGCGGCGGCGCCCTGCTCGACGTGGCGGCCGAGCACCGCGACGCCATCGTCGCGCGGCTTTCGATGTACCGCCTGCGGGCCAAGGTGCAGATCGGGGCGTCGGACCTGGTCGTCGCGGCGGCGTTCTCGCCGGACGGCGCGCCGGTTTCCGGCGAGGGGCTCCATGCCGATCCGCGCCTGCCGGGCCTGGGCGCACGCGCCTACGGTCTCGCGGCCGCGCCCGACGCGACGGAGGCCGACTACGAGGCCCATCGCCTGGCTCTGGGCGTGCCGGGACCGTCGGACTGGCTGACCGACAAGACCTATCCGATCGAGGCCGATTTCGACCTGCTGGCCGGCATCGACTTCAAGAAGGGCTGCTTCGTCGGCCAGGAGACCACCAGCCGCATGAAGCGACGCGGCACGATCAAGAACCGCATGCTGCCGATCGTCTTCGACGGCCCGGCCCCGGCCTTCGGCGCCGAGGTGCTGGCCGGCGAGCTTCGGGCCGGCGAGGTGCTGAGCGGGGGCGACGGGCGGGCCATGGCCCTGCTGCGCCTCGACCGCATCGAGGGCGCGGACCTGACGGTCGACGGCCGCCCCGTACGGGTGGAGCGGCCGGACTGGGTTCCGCAAGCGCCGGCGGCGGGCTGACCCGCCGCCTTCGCCTCAAGTCTCGCCTCTAGCGGCAGCGGCCGTAGCGGTCGGGCGAGGCGCCCGGGCCGCCCCGCCATCCGGGCGGGTTCTCCCAGTTGGTGCCGGGACCGCCGCGCGGGCCGGGCGGGTTGTCGTCGCGGTCGAGCCAGCAGCGGCGCGCCTGGTTCCACCAGCCGTAGGTCGGGTGCCAGTAGCCGAAGCGCGGGTTGTAGTAGTAG
>JASGDR010000564.1:0-20553 GCA_047607095.1 Caulobacter sp. | reverse complement strand
CCGGCGCGCATTGACACCAAGGGCGGCGCGGGGAAGGTTCCCGGCCTTCCCCTCTTGCCGCTTTTCCGGAGCCCGCCGTTGACCGCCATCCTGCACGCCATGCTGGGCAAGGGACTGGGCGGCCTTGAACAGGTCTTCCTCGACTACCAGCCGATCCTCGAGACCTGGGCGGCGCGGCGCGGCGGCCTGTGCGCCGGCGTCGTGCGGGCCGGGGGCAGGGTGGCCCAGGCGCAGGCCGGTCGTACGCCGCCGCTGCTGTCCATGCCCGCCTACACCGACTGGGACCCGCTGACCCTGGGCGCGGCGCGCCGCATCGTCAACGCGGTGAAGCCCGCGATCATTCTCAGCCACGGCCAGCGGCCGGCCCGCCTGTTCGCCAAGGCGGCGCCGAAATCGACCCGCCTGGCGATCTGCGTCCACAAGCCGGTCTTCGACGTCGAGACCACGCGCACCGACTACATCTGCGTCGGCCGCCACCTGGCCGATCTGGCGGTCGAGCGTGGCGTTCCGGCCGCCCATGTCCATCTCGTGCCCAACGCCGTGAAGATCCCGACCGCGCTGGCCGCGCCGTTCGCCGAAGGTGGCCGTCCGCCGCGCATCGTCGCCGCCGGCCGCCTGCATCCCAAGAAGGGCTTCGACGTGCTGATCGCCGCCGCCGCCCTGCTGCGCGACCGGGGGCTCTCCTTCGAGGTCGAGATCGCCGGCGAGGGCGACGAGCGACCCAAGCTCGAGGGGCTGATCGCCCAGCACGCTCTCTCCGACCGCGTGCGGCTGGTCGGCTGGCGCGACGCTTCGGCCTTCCTGGCCACGGGCGACGTCTTCGCCTTCCCGTCCTACCAGGAGGGCTTCCCCCTGGTGCTGCTGGAAGCCATGGCCGTCGGGCTGCCGGTGGCCGCCAGCGCCATTCCGGGTCCGGACGAGATGATCGTCGAGGGCGTCAGCGGCCGCCTGCTGCCGCCGGGCGACGCGGCCGCCCTGGCCGACGCCCTGGCCGCCCTGATCGCCGACCCCGCCGCCTCGCTTTCGTTCGGGCGGAAGGCTCGCGAGGCCGTGCTGGCCGGCTACGGCCCCGACAGCCTCGCGCGGCGCCTGAGCGCAGTTGTGGATGACATCGCATCGCGGGCTTGAAGCCGGCCCCGGTTTGCGCTTATAAGCCCGCTCCGCTTCGGCGGCTGGGTAGCTCAGATGGTTAGAGCGGTGGATTCATAACCCACAGGTCGGCGGTTCGATCCCGCCCCCAGCCACCAACGGTTTCTCCCGACAAGTTGTTGAACGCGAACGGCTTTGGTTCGTCCTAAGGCTTCGCGGCCGCAGGCGTCCTGGGTTCCGGCGCCCCGCCCAGCGCCTGGCGTGCGGCGCGTGCGATCGCCGTGTCGAGCGTGTCCTGGCACGGAATCGGCTGTTCCAGGATCTTGAGGCAGGCGTTCTGTTGTCTGCCGGGATCCCAGGGGCCGCCCGCCGCCTTGCGCATGTAGGTCCTGGCGCAGGCCGACAGGGCCCAGTCCATCGGCGGTGCGAATTTTCGGCCGGCGGCCGTCTGCTTGCACAGCAGGATGGGCTCGTAGTGGGCGTCCTCCGTCGAGGAATGGAGGGTCGGGTTGAGGTCCTCGGGGTCGCCCGAGGCCTCGAGCTTCAGTTCCCGCTGCAGATGGCCGGCGTGGGCCGAGCGGCTGCTGAACAGGGCCTTCAGCGGCGCGGTCAGTTCGTTGAGGAAGCTGTTGGAGCGAGACTTGTTCTGTTCCGCGGCGGCCGGGGCCAGGGTGTCGTTGGTGCGCTCGCGATAGCCGATATAGATGAAGACGATCCGGAGCTTTTCGCCGCGCCTCTCGGCCGCGCGCCGCAGGGCGGGGGCCAGCTCCCGCAGCACCTCGACGCCGGCCGCTTCGAAATAGCCGCCGTCGACGATGTGCCCGGATCCGGTTCCGTCCTCGCGCGTCAGGGTTCCGGCCGGACTGATCCAGGGAAAGCGCGCGCCGTTGTGGATCGCCGTGGAAACCGGGACGTCGCGGCCGACCAGGCCGTAGAAGTCGTCGGCGTCGAGGTCGCTGGGCGCGAACCGCAGGCGGCTGGTCAGGATCCGCCGCCCGCTTTCCTGGCTGGCGCCGTTGACGATCACGAGCGGTCGCCAGGTCTTGCCGGCGGGACCCAGGTCGGCGAAGCCCCGGCTCAGCAGGTCCGTTCGCCCGCACCCGGGCGTTTCCTCGCACTGCCTGCGCCAGCCGGCCTCGAAGGCCAGTTCCAGCCCCTGGGCCCGGTCCGGCAGCAGGGCCCAGGGCAAGAAGCGCTGGAAGAGGTCAGGAAACAGCATCCCGCCGAAGGTCGGGCCGAGGAAGTCCTGGCCGGCGAAGCTGGTCGCCGCCGCGCGTACGGTTTCGGGGTTCGCGTCCGGGCGATCCTGCAGCACCGCGGCGTAACCGACCGCGCCCACGCTGCCGCCGGACACCGAGCTGATGGCGAACAGGCTCCTGCGCAGTTCTCCCTTGGTTTGGTCGTGCAGTGACGACAGGACCTCGGCCGTCCAGTACCCGGCCCGCGACGCGCCGCCTTCCGAGGCGACCAGCACCAAGGTCCGCGCGCCGTTCGTCGGCGGCGGCGCCTGGTCGGCCCAGAGCGCGTAGGCCTCGTCGAGGCTCAGGCGCTGGGAGGGCATGATCTCGTGATACGGCGTCGTCGCCGCCCGCCAGCCGACCGGATGGTTGTCGACCCAGACGCCGAACAGCGCCGCCGCCGCGGCCAGGCAAAGCAGCGCCGGCACGCGCGCGGCGTCGCCGGTCTGCACCAGCACGACCAGCACGGGGATGATGCAGCCCACTCCCAGGAAGGCCACGGCGGGAGCGCCGAGCGTCCAGCCGAAGCCGACGGGCGAGACGATCGCCCAGGTCATCGCCGCCACGCTGATCAGGAAGCTGGCGATGGTCCAAAGGCGGGCGATGCGGAACGGCTCGCGCGGCGGCAGCGTCGGGTCGCGCCGTTTGACGAGGAAGGCGAGCAGCCTCTGGCGCGCGTCGTACTGAACGATGACCAGGGCGAAGAACGTCAGCCCGACCAGCACCAGGAAGATGATCAGGCCGGTGTTGGGCGCGGGATTGCGAAACAGCGCCCCTATGACGAACACGAACGGCGCCAGCCCCAGAACCCTGGGGCCCCAGTTCAGCAGATGCCTGGGCTTCCAGTGCTCTCGTCCGCGTCCGTAGTTCGAGAGGACGATCATCCGCGGCCAGATCCAGGCCTGCACCGCCAGGAACAGCAGCATCAGCACGAAGGCGACCTGGCGCACCGCGTTGTCGCAGAAGGCGCCTTCGGCGACGGTGCGCACCAGGTCGGCGCCTTGCTGGGAAAAGGCCAGCGCCGCGCCGGCGCCCAGGGTCAGGATCGCGGTCGCCCCGACGCCCCTGGTCTTGTCCAGCGTGTCGCGCAGCAGGGTCCATTTGCCCGGCGGTCCTTCGTAGGCGAAGCCTTCGTCGGAAAGGGGCGGGGGGCAGTCGCAGGGTTGATAGGCGACCTCGATCTCACCCCAGTTGTTCCACTCGGCTCCGACCACGTCGTTGGCGAAGAGCTCGACCGTGCCGCCGTGGTCGAAGGTCACTGTCGCGCCGCGGCCGATCGGATAGGGCCTGTCCGGGTATTCCTTCACCCGGGCCGTCAGCTCGAAGAACGGCCGGCCCGTCGACGCCGGATAGAGGTCGAGCGCGTCGGCCAGGAAGAGGCGATAGCCGCCGGGCCCGCAGGGGACGAACCAGTCCCACCAACGGCCCCGGGCCGAAAAGCACCAGACGTCGCCGGCTTCGACCTGACCGATGACGGCGCCGTGCTTGGCCGACACCTTCCTGGTCCCGGCCTTCATCGCCGCGGCTTCTGCTGTCCCGGCTTCGCCCATGCGCCCGCATCCCCCCGGATGTGTCGGATGGGCTACTATAGGTAGAATTTATGCTTCGAGCAAACGGAGGCTGTGTCGCCGGTCAGGGGGGCGTCGGATCCTCGGCGGCATAGATCGTCGCCAGCCTGAAAAGCTCCGCCCGGATGGAGTCGGGAAGGTCGACGGCCGCCTGCATGAAGGGGCTGGCGTCGCGCAGGGCCATGAAGCGGGCGATTAGGTTCTCGCTGTCCTCGCCCGTGTCCAGGCCGTCGAACAGGGCCGCTATGGGCACGTGCAGCGTGCGCGCCACCTCGACCAGCTTGGAGGCGCTGATCCGGTTTTCACCGGTCTCGTACTTCTGCACCTGCTGGAAAGTAAGGCCGATCGCCTTGCCCAGCTCCTCCTGCGAGACGCCGGACGCGCGACGATGCGCGCGGATCAACGCGCCGACATGAGTGTCGACTGGATGTGGAATGGGCGAGCCCGCCATGACGCCGCTTCCGTATACGAAAATCAACGTTTCGGGTTTGCCTTGCGAGCGTCGAAAAAACAAGCGCTTACCGCGCCATCGGCTATCGATTGTTCCGTACGGTCAAGTTGGGGGCGGGGAAGCTCAGGCTGTGATCGCCACCAGGACGCCGTCGGGGACGCCGTCGCGCCGGATGGTGGCCAGGCCCAGCTCGACGGTCCGCTCCGCGCCGTCCTTGACCAGCAGCGTCACCGACAGGCGCGCCGGGGCGTCGCCCTGCAGGGCGTGCTCGACGGCCATGGTCAGGCCGCGGCGCTCGGCCGGTCGGACGATATCGCTGAGGCGGCAGTCGCGCAGCTCGGCCTCGGAGAAACCGGTCAGGCGCAGGAAGTCGGCGTCCATGCCGGCCAGCACGCCGCGGATGTTGAGGCGGGCGGTCGCCACGCCCGGCAGAACGGCCAGCGCCGCCTCCAGGGCGGCCGCGCGGTCCAGGCGGCCGCGCAGGTCGCGTTCCTCCGTGCGGTTGACGAACAGGGCCGCCACGCCGCCGGGATAGGGAAAGACCCGAACGCCGAAGCAGCGGCCCGGCTGGACGGTGGATTCGGATTCGAACTCCAGCGTTTCGCCGGTGCGCAGCACGCGGCGGAACTGCTCGCCGATCAGAGCCTGGGACGGCGCGTGGAACACCTCGTTCCAGGCCGCGCCCAGCAGTTGGGCGGCGCTGGCGCGCTTGAGGTCCTCGAACACGGCGTTGACCGCGGTGATGCGCAGGTCCGGGTCGAGGGCGATGAAGGCCTCGTTCATGTGGCCCAGGATCGCCGAGCGCGCGGTCTCGGCCGTCTGCAGGGCGGAGTCGTTGTCGTGGCCGCCCGGACCTTCGGTGAGGCCGGCGGCGGCGTAATGCTCGGCCGAGATCATCACCACGCGCGGGCGCCCATGGTGGGTGACGATGACCGGCCCCGACAGGGCTACGTCCTGCCATTGGCCGAAATTGCGGCTGATTTCTCCAGCGGTCACCCGGGCGGGAGCGATGTCGCGCGACTTCATGTCGCCTCTCCAGATTTGCGTGGAATCCGGACGCTACGCATTCACTGAAGCAAACTCTCGGAATGGTTGGTCGGTTGCACGCTAAAGTTACCGACGGCTGTGCACGGGGGCAACGCGTTGAGGGGGGCGGCACAACGTCGCATGCGGCGCGAGTTCCATCTCCGCGAAGCTCGCAAAATCCGGATTACACGTACGAACGCGAAGACAGCCAAGGTCGACCTAACCTCGTTACGCAACCCAAAGGGTGTGGAGGCGCGTGTGAGGAAACAGCGTTCGCTCGTGAAGTTCGCCGCGGACCAGCAGGGAACGGCCCTGGTGGAGTTCGCCCTCGTGTGTCCGGTGCTGATCGCGATGGTGATCGGCATGCTCGGCTGGGGCTCCTATTTCTGGATGGCGCACTCGGTCCAGCAGGTGGCCAACGACGCCGCCCGGGCCGCGGTGGCCGGTCTTACCGCGGCCGAGCGGAGCCAACTGGCCAAGGCCGCGGCCGCCGAGGACGTCGTCGACTACGCCGGGCTCGACGCCACGCGCCTGACGACCACCGTCAGCGATCGCAGCGACCGGGCCGTCATCTCGGTCTCCTATGACGCCTCCAACACCGTCGTCTTCGCCTTCTCGAAGATCGCCCCGATGCCGTCCAGCACGATCACTCGTCAGGCGGCCGTCCGACTGGGGGGCTACTGAGTGATGCGTCGCACCTGTTCCGGCTTTCTCTCCAATCGCGACGGCGGCGTGGCGATCATCGCCGCCGCGGCCCTGACCGGCGGCGTCGGCCTGGCGGCTCTGGCCGTCGACCTGGGCTCGGTCTATCTCCAATCGCGGCGCCTGCAGGGCGTGGCCGACCTGGCGGCCCTGGCGGCCGCGGCCGACCTGGACCGCGCCGATCGCGCCGCCAGCGCGACGGTCGAGGTCAATCCGGTCGGCGGGACCGTGGCCGTTCAGGTCGCCAAGGGCAAGTACGACGCCCAGCAGGCGGCCGCGGCGCAGCGCTTCCAGAGCGGCGCGACGACGCCCGACGCCGCCCGCGTGACCGTGGAGGGGCAGGCCGACCTGTTCTTCGCCCAGGCCCTGCTGGGGCGGCCCAGCGTTTCGATCCGCCGTCAGGCCACCGCCGCCCGCGCCGACCTGGCCAGCTTTTCGATCGGCACGCGCCTGGCCAGCGTCGACGGCGGCGTCGCCAACGCCCTGCTCAGCGGCCTGACCGGCAGTTCGGTCAGCCTGTCGGTCATGGACTACCAGGCGCTGGCCAGCGCCGACGTCGAGCTGTTCAGCTATCTCGACGCGCTCAACACCAAGCTCGGCGTCAAGGCGGCCAGCTACAACGACCTGCTGGCGACCGACGTGAAGACCAGCAAGGCTCTGTCGGTGCTGTCCGACGTGCTGGCGGCGGCGGGCCAGACCCGCGCTTCGGCCTCGGCCAAGGTGCTGTCCTCGGCCACCAACGCCAACCAAAGCATCAAGCTCAGCGCGCTGATCGACGCGGGTCCCTACGCCCGCCAGGATCGCGTCGCCGGCGGGGCGGGGGCGGCCGTCGCCGTCGACGCCATGCAACTGACGAACGCCATGCTGATGCTGAGCAACGGCTCGCGGCAGGTGCAGCTCGACCTGGGGACCGCCATACCGGGGCTCGCCGACGTCGACGCCTGGCTGGCCATCGGCGAGCCGGTGAACAACGCGCCGTACATGACCATCACCCAGGACAAGTCGGTGGTCATCCGCACCGTCCAGACCCGGCTCTATGTCGAGGCCAAGCTGCTGGGCTCGGGCAGCCTGCTGGGCGGCGCGGCCCAGATCAAGGTGCCGCTGATGGTCGAGCTGGCCTCCGGCGAGGCCAAGCTGGCGGCCCTAGACTGCACCGCCCGCACCACGACGCTGGCGGTCAAGCCCAGCGTCGGCTCGCTGACCATCGGCCAGGTCGACACCAGCAAGCTGTCGAACTTCAAGCAGGCCCTTTCGCCGACCAAGGCCCGCATCGTCCAGGCGCCGCTGTTCACCGTGGACGGCTCGTCCAAGGTCGACCTGGGCGGCGGATCGTTCCGCAACGTGGTGTTCAGCAGCGCCGACGTGAAGGCCCGCACGGTCAAGGCGGTCAAGACTAACGACCTGGTCGGCACGACCGTCGCGACGCTGATCACCGGCCTGACGCTGGACGTCAATCTGCTGGGCGTCCAGATCGGCCTGGGCAAGTCGGCGGTGCTGACGGCCCTGACCCCCGTGCTCTCGGCCGCGGCCGCCCCGCTCGACCAGGTGATCAACAGCCTGACGGGCCTGCTGGGCGTGGGCGTGGGCGAGGCCGATGTCCGCACCAACGGCCTGCGCTGCGGCGCCCCGGCCCTCGTGGCCTGATCCCTTCAACCCGTAACTTTGGAAAGCGTGAGTTCAGTCATGTCCAGGCAGTCGGTTCCGTCGCAGCAGTGGCCAGGTCTCGGGGATGAGGCCGAGGATCTTCCGACGGGACCTTTCGGCCGACGCGGGGTTTCGGCCGCCGAGATGGCCGGGCCCTCGCTGCTGCACTCGGATTTCCAGCCGCCCAACATCCGCGCCCGCCTGCACGTGTTGTGCGCCCTCTACGCCCATACCCCGTCGCCGGCGCGGCGGCTCGAGCTGCTCGACAGTCTGGAAGGCCAGGTCCTGGAGCTGGCGCACCTGATGGCCGTCGATCTGCTGAGCAACGGCTGGCGGCCCGAGGCGCCCCGCGACGCGGCCTGAGCGAATGGCCAAGCTTTAGGTAAATCTCGGAAAAACCTTCGGAACAGACGGCCGATTAACCGCGCCGTGCGTTCCTGAGGGCATGTCGATGTTCGATTCACGTTCGGGGGCTGACCGGCGTACGGCGCCGCGCCTGTCCACGAACCGGTCGGGCAAGGTGCTGTGCGGCGCCTTCGCGTGGGACTGCGTGATCAAGGACATGTCCGACGGCGGCGCGCGCGTTCAGATGCTGTCGGGATCGACGCCGCCGGCGACGGCGCAGCTGGTCGATCTGGTCGGCGGCTTCGCCCACGACGCCAAGGTGGCCTGGCGCAAGGACCGCGAGATCGGCCTGACCTTCCTGCGCAGCCACGACCTGCGGGGGCTGGCCCCGGCCGGAGCCCAGACGGCCAAGCGCATCTGGCTGGCGGCCCAGAGCCGGGCCAGCGCCGGCTGAACCTCCGTCTGTCCGGGGCGGGCGCGCGGCATAGAAAAAGCCTCGCCTGGGGGGAGGCGAGGCTTTTCTAAGCGTACTTGGCGTTCGACGAGATTAGGCGTCGGCGCGGGCGGCTTCCTCGGCCATGGCGCGGACGAGATCCAGCACCTGGCGGCGGACGCGGCCGCGGTTGATCTTCGGGAACACCTCGGCCAGTTCCAGACCTTCCGGCGTGGTCAGGAATTCCTGAACGACGCGTTCGGCGTGGTGACCGACTTCATCCTCTTCGGCGCCGTTCATCGGGTCGGCCAGGCCGTCGAAGAAGAACGACACCGGCACCTGCAGGGTGCGGGCGATTTCATACAGCTTCGAAGCGCTGACGCGGTTGGCGCCACGCTCGTACTTCTGGACCTGCTGGAAGGTCAGGCCCAGGGAGTCTGCCAGCTGCTCCTGGCTCACGCCCAGAAGCTTGCGACGCATACGGACACGACCGCCGACGTGCAGATCGACCGGATTGGGTCGCCGGCCTTCGGTTTCTTCACTCAACTTTTCGCCTCCAACGGTTGTTTGTGTAAAATGACACGACCGGGGCGTTGGCGATAGTCGAGCTACGTCAGGTGCGGCGCTACGTCGCTGAGGTGGAGCTTGCGCTCCGCCTAAGCGTTAAGCTGAAACTCCGATTTCTGACTGCGATCGTTCCAAATCCGCCGAGCGCGGCCGCTTGCGTCGTGCAAACGGAAAAGCGCTTCTGCGGAAAGGGTTTCGTCGCGTTCCGACCCCGGAAGAATCTGAGGCGTCATCGCCCGCAGCACCTGACGCTGCACGGCGGCCAGGTCGCCGAAGGCCCGCAGGTCAAGTTCGTCGACGTGATAACCCACGGTCGATTCGATGGCGATCGATTCGCGAACCCGCTGGAGCAATTCTCGCGACAGGAGAATTTCCGAGCCGGCGACCACGCCGTACTCGTACGGGCGGGGCAGGCCGACCAGACGGGTGTCGATCGGCGAGTTCATGATTCCCGGGTACAGCGACATGTCGATCATGCCGACGAAGCGGGTGACGTTGTTGACCAGGGCCAGCTCAATGGCCGCGGCCCAGGCCTCGAACACGCGGGCGCCGCGACCGGGGCCCTTCTTGGCGCGATAGGCCTCGGTGGTGAACAGCCGCGTGGCCTCCCAGACGTCGTGACCCTTCTTCGGGGTCTCGCCCGGGGCGATCAGGTCGGGAAACTTGTCGGCCAGCATGCAGCGGTCGTCGGTGGGGCGCAGGCGCAGGCCCACCTCCAACTGCATGTCGTCGTCGAAGCCGAGCAGATAGATGGCCCTGGCGTCGTCGTAGTCGTCGACCTCGCCGCCGTCGAGCACGACCAGGTCGACCCAGCCGTTCTTCTCGACGCATTGCTTGCGGCGTTCTTCGTGCATGGCCCAGAGCTGGGGGCCGTAGAGGTGGCGGTTTTCGCAGGTGATGATGTGGATCATGGCTGTCCCCCGTTCTGGACAGCCCGCATTAGGCAGTGTGATCCGCCCAATCACCGATAGGCCAAACGGCCTATGCGCGCACCGCCTCAGTCCGTGAGGGCATTTCCGGATCTTAAAGGGGTTTGGTCTGTGCGCTGGCGCACACTCAGCGCGAATTGGCGCTCGGCGCACGCGCGAAACGATTGTTCCGAAGACCTAACAGATCATCGGTCCGTATTCAAGGTTGTAAAATTTCGCGTATCGACGTTACGCGTGTGGCCGGTCAGCCGGCCTTCAGCAGGCCCAGCTCGCCGGCCTTCATCACCGCCTCCTGCCTTTTCACCACGCCCAGCCGCTTCTTGGCCGCTTCGATGTGGTGGTGAACGGTGCGGGGGGAGAGCTCGAGGATCGCGCCGATCTCCCAGTCGGTCTTACCGCGGCTGGCCCAGTACAGGCATTGGGCCTGGCGTTCGGAGATCACCCCGAAGTCGGGATTGTCGTCCTGCATTTCCCAGTGCTTGAGCATGATGGTGCCGAACACCGTGGCCAGGCTCTCGACCACGGCGCGGGCGGCCGGGTCGGTGTCGGGCGCGTTGGTGGCCATGCGGATCAGCACCTCGTGGCCGGCCGGGCCGAACACCCGCACCACATAGCCGTCGTTCATGCCGAACTCGGAGGCCTCGCCCCACATGGCGTGGGCGCGCTGGTCGCCCAGCGGCTTGGCGTCGCTCCAGGCGAACGACTTGCTCGATTTCAGCAGCAGCTTCACGCACGGGTCGTGCACGACGTAGCGCTCGCCCCAGTAACGGCTGTCCCATTCGCCGAAGTCCTGGCGAGAAAGGGCCGGGGGCTCCTTGCCGTAGCGCTCGGCGTTGACCAGGGTGGCGGCGAAGCGGTCGTAGCCGAAGGCGGCCAGGGCGCGGCCGAAGTGTTCTTCGACCTCGACCGCCGCGCCATAGTGCGGGGCCTTGCTCAGGAAGTCCCAAGCCTGTTGTTCGGCCGAATTCAACACGACGCTCGCGCCTCCCGTTCCAGCATCAACTTAGAGCTACTTTGGCGAGCATGCCAGTAGCGGCGTCGATGTGTCGCGGTGACTACTTAAGCCTGATCTTGGGACAACTTTTGGTGTCGCCCACTTCCGGAAAGGTT
Source organism: Caulobacter sp. (assembly GCA_047607095.1). GTDB lineage: Bacteria > Pseudomonadota > Alphaproteobacteria > Caulobacterales > Caulobacteraceae > Caulobacter. The sequence continues at coordinate 9,451 of JASGDR010000564.1, read as the reverse complement.
GTGTAGTCGTCTACTTTGGCGAACCGGTGGTTCAGGCCGCTTCCTGTTCGTCCTCGCCGCCGAGCAGGGCGCTCAGCACCACGGCCAGGCGTTCGGGCTTGATCGGCTTTTCGACCACGTCCTGCATGCCGGCCGCCAGATAGACCGCGACGTCCTCGGGACCGGCGTTGGCGGTCAGGGCCACGATCGGGGCCAGGCTGGCCGGGCCGGGCAGTTCGCGAATGGCGCGGGTGGCGGCCACGCCGTCCATGCGCGGCATCTTGATGTCCATCAGGATCAGGTCGAACCGGCCCGAACGGGCCGCCTCGACCGCCTCGACGCCGTCGGTCACCTGCTCTGAGGTGCAGTCGAACATCTCGCACAGGGCCTCGGCGACCATGCGGTTGGTGGCGTTGTCGTCGACGATCAGGATATGGGCGGGGCGGGTCGAGACGATGACCTCCTCGCCTTCGTCCAGCTCCACCTCGGCGACCGGGGCGGCCAGGGCGAAGCGCAGGGTCAGGCCGGCGCCGCGGTTGGGTTCGGCGCGGACCTGGCCGCCCATCTCGCGCAGCACGCGGTGGGCCAGGGCCATGCCGACGCCCAGGGCCATCTCGGCGCGATCGTCCATGCGGCCTTCGCCGAGCGGGTCGAACACGCGGGCAAGACGTTCTTCGGCGGTCACGGCGGCGGCGTTGTCGCGCACGTCGCCTTCCAGGCGCAGGCGGTCGCCGTCGAGGCGGGCCCGCAGGCTGGCCTCGATCACGCCGCGCCCGTGAGCGAGCGCGCCGTCGATCAGGGCGTCGAACACCTGCAGCAGGCGGGAAGGATCGATCAGGGCGGCGGCCTCGGGGTCGCCGTCGTAGGAGAACAGCAGGGTCGAGCCGCCCTCGGCAGCGCGAGGCGCCCAGCGGGCCTCGACCGCGTCGGCCAGGTCGCGCAGGCGGGTCGGTTCGGGCGCCAGGGAAAGGCCCCCGGTGGCGGCCCGGTGCAGGTCCATGGCGCGACCCAGGATGTCGGCCATGTCGCGGCTGGTGTCGCTGATGGCGCGCACGCAGGCGGCGGCGTCGGGCGCCAGGCGCTGCTGCTCCAGCCGGTCGGTGAAGGCCTGGACGCCGTCCAGGTGCAGGCCGATGTCGTGCGCCATGCGCTCGACCAGGCCCATGGCCTCGCGGGCTTCGCGCTGCTTGCGCCGGTGCGAGGCCAGCAGCGAGGCCAAACCGCCGACGCCCACATAGAGGCCGTCTTCGTCGGTCGCCACGAAGGCGGTGCGGAACACCGGCGTGGCGCTGGTGGCCAGGGCGTCCACGAACGCGCCGGGATCCATCGACACGCGCACGCTGCGCGGGTCGGGGTCCATGACCTCGCAGACGGGACTGGTGTTCAGGTGGTCGGCGGCGACCAGCATCTGGCCGACGAAGACGTCGCGATAGACGAGGCCGATCGGCGCGCCGTCCAGCGCGACGGCCAGGGCCGCCAGACGCGGTTCGCTCGCGAAGATCTCCAGCACGGCCCGGCAGGGCGTCTGAGGATCGACCGGATCTCGGCGATCGATGAGGCGAGCAAGCGTTTCCATGCGGCCGGGGGCTGGGCGTCGTTGAATTCACAGCTTGGACGACTTGGCCTTGCAGAGTCGTTAAGTCACGGGCCCGAAAGCAGGAAGGGCGGCGGATTTGCATCCGCCGCCCTTTGTTTTTTCAACGAACTTCGTTCGCCGTGATCACCAGGTCTTGGTGATGCTGATCCCGTAGAGCCTGGGCTCCAGCGTGTAGACGTTGGTGAACAGGCCCGAGGTGTCGTCGGTGGTGTAGGCGTCGGTGATCGGCGTGTCGTTGAGCAGGTTCTTGACGTAGGCGTCGAACGACAGGCCCAGCTCCGGCTTCTCGATCTTGAGCGTCAGGTTGACGTTCTCCCACGATTTCAGCCGGTCGTAGGCGGTGTTGTAGATGCGGGCGTACTGCTCGCTCTGGCGGTAGTAGTCGCCGCGCAGCGTGGCGGCCCAGCCCGACGGCAGGTCCCAGGTGTACTGGGCGCCCAGCGACACCGTCCAGTGCGGCGAGTTGGGCAGTTCGTTGCCCGACAGGTCGGCCGGCTTGCCGTCGATCGTGGCTCCGGTCGGGTAGTTGTAGAGCCCCGTGCCGTTGGCGATCGTGTTGGCCGTCAGCGCCACCGTCACCAGACCCGTGGCCTGGGTCGCGGTGAAGCCGTTGGCCATCAGCGCGCCGACCAGGGTGCTGGCGCCCGCCGATGGGCCGCCGGCCGCGGCCAGGATGGTCTGCACGGCCGTCGCCTGGGCCGAGGTCAGGCCCGCGCCGCCGCTGGAGGTGGCCAGGGTCAGCAGGGTGTTGGTCAGGTTGCTGTAGTAGCTGCTGGCGCCGGTGCCCGGGCCGGCGCAGGCCAGGGGCAGGGTGCCGCCCAGGCCCGCGGCGAGCACGGTGGCCACGCCCGCGGTGGTCAGCACGCAGTTGCTGCCCAGGGCCGCGGTCGGCCGGGCGGCCTTGACCAGGGTCAGGGCCGCGTCGCCCTGGGTGCGGTTCATGGTGTCGATCGAGGTGACGCCGTCGCCGATCTCGGTGTGCAGGTAGCCGATGTTGGCGTTGAGGCGAAGGTTGTGGACCGGCTGCCACAGGGTTTCCAGCTCCACGCCCCAGACCTTGGCGTCGATGTTCTCGTTCACCGAGGTGCGGTTGACGATCTTCGAGATCTGGTAGCCCTGGTAGTCGTAGTAGAAGCCGGTGGCGTTCAGCAGCAGGCTGCCGCCCAGCAGGGTGTTCTTGGCCCCCACCTCGAAGGCGTTGACGAATTCCGGCTGGTAGGTGGCCGCCACGCCGGCCAGGCCGATCGCCCCCGGCGGGTTGGCGCCGCCGCCCTTGTAGCCCTTGGAATAGAAGGCGTAGAGCAGGCTTTCGTCGGTGAACGGCAGGTTGGCCTTGTAGTCGAAGCCCAGGCGCCCGGTCAGTTCCTTGAAGTCGGAATACTGCGCCGCCGGCGTGCCCTGGGTCAGGCCGTAGCCCGTGGTCAGTAGGGTGGTCGGGTAGTAGTCGGACTTCTTCTTGTCCTGCGTCTGGCGCAGGCCCAGCGTGAACTTCAGGTCCTCGTTGGCCTGCCAGTAGACCTCGCCGAACAGCGCCGTCGCCCGCAGGTGATAGGGCGTGTGGTTGTCATAATAGTTGTGGCCCTGGCCGTTCGGCTCGGCCGAGGTGTCGACGCCGATGCAGTTGGCGGTGGTCGACGGGTTGCAGGTCGGGTTGCCGGTGTTCTGGTAATTCAGCGCCAGCGCCGAGATCGTCAGGCCGTTGGAGACCACGAAGTAGTCGGTCGTGCCCTGGTAGTCGAAATAGATGCCGCCGACATTGAAGTTGATCGGCCCGTCGAAGGCCGACTGCAGTCGGAACTCCTGGCTCAGCTGCTTGGCCGTCGACGACGAGATGTCGTAGGTCAGGAAGGTGTTGGCCGTGCCGGTCTGCGGGTCGGTGAAATAGCCGCCCGGGGTCAGGGCCGTGCTGTTGAACGTGCCCGGCGAGATGTTCCGGAAGTAGTCCTGCTTCGAATAGATGCTGCCGTCGCTCAGCGAGGTCAGCGAGGTGAAGGTCAGGCTGTCGGTGATGTCGTAGGCGAAGTTGAACTGGTAGACGTCCGAGGTCGATTTGTAGATCGGGTCGAACAGCGTCTCGATCTCGCGCAGGTCCTTGCTGACCGTGTCGCCGGCGTTGAGGTCGCCGCTGGTGAAGCCCACCAGGTTGCCCAGAACGCCGTAGAGCGTGCCCGAGGTGTTGACCGTGCCGTAGGCGGCGTCGGTGTAGAGGCTGGCCGAGGCGCAGCCCTGCGTCAGGTAGCGGCGGGCCGTGCCGGTGGCGACGCCGCCGACCGTGGCCGGGCCGTCGTCCTTGGTGCAGAGCTGCTTGCCGATGCGGGCGCGGTTGTCGTCCTCGTTGAAGTGCTCCCACATCAGGTTGACGCGCAGGCGCTCGTTCGGATTGACCTGCAGGCTGACGCGGGTGGACCACAAGTCGCGGTCGTCGACCTTGTGGTCGTTGTAGGTGTTGGTGACGAAGCCGTCGCGCTTGACCGAGGCCGCCGCGATGCGTAGCGCCATCTTCTCCTCGACGATCGGGATGTTGACCATGCCGCGCAGCTTGGTCGTGCCGTAGTTGCCGTATTCGGCGCGGGCCATGGCCTCGAACTGGTCGGCGGGCTTGGCGGTGATGATGTTGACGACGCCGCCGGTGGCGTTGCGGCCGTAGAGGGTGCCCTGCGGGCCGCGCAGCACTTCCACCCGCTCGACGTCGTAGAACTCGGCCTCGAACAGGTTGCTGGCCTGCAGGGGGGCGTTGTTGACGTGCACGCCCACGCCGTTGTCGGCCGAGACGCCGACGCCCTTGGAGCCGATGCCGCGGATCTGGAAGTTGAAGCTGTTGGTGAAGTTGCTCTTGCCGAAGCTGACGTTCGGAATGGCCTGCTGCAGGTTGGGGCCGCCGTCGATCTTCTGGACTTCCAGGCTGTCCTGGCTGAAGGCCGACACCGCGATCGGCACGTCCTGAAGGGCTTCTTCCTTCTTCTGGGCGGTGACGACCAGCTCTTCGATCACGTTGTCCTGGGCCGGCTTGGCCGGGGCCTGGGCGAAGGCGGGGGCGGCCACGGCGGCCAGCACGGCGGCGGAAGCGCTTATGGCCAAGAGGCCGCGCAAGCGCAGGGTCTGCGTCATTCGAAATCCCTCCCTGGACGCGATGACGCCTTGTTGGCGGCCCCTATCCGCGTCCCGTTGTTTCCTCGTCGCCGCACATTTTCATTGTCGTATCTCCTTTGCGGAGATCGGCGAGCAGGTGTCCGGCAGACCTGCGTCGGCATTGCGAGATTGCATACTTGCGTTCTTTGACTGTCAACTGGCGCGCGGATAAGTAACCAGCGATAGGTTACGGCTTTTCACTTGACGCAACGTCATCTGTTGCGCCGAAAACTCGTTTTTTCAAAATTTAGAAAAGAAGATTTGTCGGCTGACGCAAGGTCAGTCGTGACGGTCTTCTGAAAACAGGGAGGAAAGTCGCTCCCCCGAACGCCGTATCTTGTCGCATTCCCGTGAAAGGTACAGTGCAAAACGGCGTTCTCCGTAAGCCTCGCCGCGCGCCTGGCGTTTCGGCGTGGGGCAAGGTCGTGTAGAGGAGCGGCATGTCCGCATCTTCCCAGCCTTCTTCGCCTTCGGAGCCTTCCGCGCCCTCCGGCGCCGCCCTGGTGCTGTTCTCCGGCGGCCAGGACTCCAGCGTCTGCCTCGCCTGGGCGCTCGAGCGCTACGCGCGCGTCGAGACCCTGGGTTTCGATTACGGCCAGCGTCATTCGATCGAGATGGAGGCCCGCCAGGCCGTCCGCCGCCAGGTCGCCGCCCGCTTTCCGCACTGGGCCGAGCGCCTGGGCGAGGACCACGTGCTCGACATCAGGAGCTTCGGCGCCGTCGCCCAGTCGGCCCTGACCGCCGACCGCGCCATCGAAATGACCGAGCGGGGCCTGCCGTCGACCTTCGTGCCCGGCCGCAACCTCGTCTTCCTGATCTACGCCGCGGCCCTGGCCGACCGCCGGGGCATCGACGCCCTGGTCGGCGGCATGTGCGAGACCGACTTCTCGGGCTATCCCGACTGCCGCCGCGACACGCTGGACGCCATGCAGAGCGCCATGAACCTCGGCATGGACCGCGATTTCAGCGTCGAGACCCCGCTGATGTATCTGACCAAGGCGCAGACCTGGGCCCTGGCGAAGTCGCTCGGCGGCGAGGACCTCGTCGACCTGATCGTGGTCGAAAGCCACACCTGCTATCAGGGCGAGCGCGGCGAGCTGCACCCCTGGGGCCACGGCTGCGGCGAGTGCCCCGCCTGCGAACTGCGCGAGAAGGGCTACGCCGAGTGGGACGCGGCCGGGCGCGAGGTCCTGGCGCCGTGACCTATTCCGTCAAGGAGATCTTCCTGACCCTGCAGGGCGAAGGCGGCCAGGCGGGCAAGGCGGCCGTGTTCTGCCGCTTTTCCGGCTGCAATCTGTGGACCGGCCGCGAGCAGGACCGCCACAAGGCCGTCTGCACCTTCTGCGACACCGACTTCGTCGGCACGGACGGGGAGGGCGGCGGCAAGTTCGCCACCGCCGACGACCTGGCCGCCGCCGTCGAGGCCGCCTGGACCGGCGGTCCGGACGATCGCCTGGTGGTCTGCACGGGCGGCGAGCCCTTCCTTCAGCTCGATGCGCCCGCGATCGCCGCGCTGCATGCGCGCGGCTTCCAGATCGCCGTGGAGAGCAACGGAACCCTTAAGGCGCCGGACGGAATCGACTGGATCTGCATCAGCCCCAAGGCCGACGCGCCCGTCGTTCAGGTTTCCGGCCAGGAGCTGAAGCTTGTTTTTCCTCAGGAAAAAGCGATGCCCGAACGCTTCGCCGACCTGGAGTTCGAGCGCTTCTATCTCCAACCGATGGACGGCCCCGACCGCGACAGGAACACGCAACTGGCCGTGGCCTATTGCCTTTCCCACCCGCAATGGCGTTTAAGCGTCCAGACACACAAGTATCTCGGCCTGCCCTGACGGATAAGGCGCTCGGTTTGGTGACAGGACCGTTGCGCTAGAGCCTCCCAGGCCTAGTCAAAAAAGAAGTCCATGTCCGAACCCGTCTTCGAGATCACGAAGGCCGCGCATTTCGATGCGGCCCACTATATTGAGCAAGGTCCCGGCGACCATCGCTACCGTCGCCTGCACGGCCACTCGTTCCGCGTCGAGGCCAGCGTGAAGGGCCCCATGCAGGCGGCCGGCTGGGTCGCCGATCTGGAAAGCCTGGACATCGCCCTGAAGGCGGTCGCCACCGAGCTCGACCACGGCCTGCTCAACGACCGCCCGGGCCTGGAAAGCCCGACCCTGGAGCGGATCTGCCTCTATTTCGCCGAGCGCCTGAAGCCGCAGTTCCCCGGCCTGTCGCGCGTGGTCCTCTCGCGCCCGACCATCGGCGAGAGCTGCGCGCTGACGCTCTGAAGGAACCTCCCCCAGAGGCTTTATCCCCGACTTTGACGCCGTCGCCCCCTGGCGCGGCGGCGCGGAGTTCGTCACACAGCGCCCATGCGCATGATCGGCTACTTCCGGGTTCCGCCCGTACGCGGCGCGACCTTCGACGGTCCCCTGGCGGAGAAACTGACCGCCGCCGGCTGCGAGGCGCTGCATCACGACGCCTGCTACGCCCTGGCGGTGCACAAGCCCGGACTGGACGCGGCGATCGCCTCGGCCAAGCCCGGCGACCTGCTGGTGGTTCCCAGCCTGCACGCCTTCGCCGCCCACCTCGTCGACCTGCTGCAGATCCTGGGCAGGATCCAAGCCGCCGGTCTCTACCTGATGACGCTGAGCGAGGGGATCGACACCCGCATGCCCGGCGCCTTCTTCACGGTGTGCGCGCATCTGGCCCAGTTCAACGACCAGACCCGCATGGTGCGCACCGCCGAGGAGAAGATCGTCCGACTGGGCCGCCCGCGCCCCGCGGCGCCCGAAGCGGCCGTCGCGGACGAGGCTGCGTCGGAAGCGGTCGCCGAGCCGCCGCCGGAGGCCTGACGGGCCTTTCCAGAGAACGCCGGTCGCGATACCCCTGCGTCACGCAACGCCTGGGAGGCCCCGCCGTGCTCTACGCCATCCTCTGCTACAACGACCAGGACCTGGTGTCCGGCTGGACCCCGGCCGAGGACGCGGCGGTGATGGAGAAGCTGTCGGTCGTGCACGACCGCCTCTACGCCGAGGGCAAGCTCGGCCCCGCCGGACGCCTGGGCTTCACCGGTTCGGCCAAGACCCTGGTCAAGGGCCAGGAGCCGCCGATCGTCATGGACGGCCCCTACGCCGAGACCAAGGAGGCCATGCTGGGCTTCTACATCGTCGACTGCGCGTCGATGGACGAGGCCCTCGACGTGGCCCGGGCCCTGGGCGAGGCCAACCCCACGGGCGCCTACGAAATCCGGCCGCTGTCGCTGTATCTCCAGGGGGTGGCCGTGGGCGACCAGCTCCCGCAGGCGGCGGAGTAGTCCCCTCGGTCGGCCTTGCCGACAGCCCTCCCAGAGGGGGAGCATCGGGGGCGGCGCCTTTGGATCCTCCCCCTCTGGGGGGGGGCTCGAAGGGCCGGAGGGGGTTAGCCCCGGGCCTTCTTCCATTCGCGGAATTCGCGCTTCTCGCGGTCCTTCTTGCTTTCGCCGGGGATCACCACCTTGCCGGCGCCGACCACGACCTTGCCGGTCGTGCCGACCACGGCCCCGGCCGTGCCGACGGCGGCCCCCGCCACGGCGCCGGCCAGGCACCCCTGGGCGCCGACCGCGACGGCCATCAGGGCGGGAACGAGAAGCAGGCGGGAGACGCGCATGGGGAGGAGAACTCGCGGAACGACGATCCGCCGGTTCTAGCCCAGGAAAGGTTTACGATCTCCGCGTCGCAAGGTCGCTGTCGTCTGGCCGACTTTTCGAACTTCCGGAGTCTTTCCGCCGACAGTTCTCGTGGCCAAATTGCGTCGGCGCAGCTCGATTAAGATTTGTAAACGAAAAAATCAGGAACGAGTCCCAAAGTTCGGCGGTTGGTTGGTCGAATGATCGAGACTTGAACCGATGCCGAACCGAGAAGACAGGATCAAGGAGGAGGCTCAGGCGCTGTGGCGAGAGCTGCACGGCGAGCCCGCGCCCGATCTCGACGGCTCGGAACTGCTTGCCCGAATATGCCGAGATCTTGACGTGGCCGAATACGACCGCGTCCAGTCGCCCTTCCTCCGTCCCTCCCTGATCACCCGCCCCGAGGACTGGTCCGAACGACGGGAGGGGTAAGGGCGAGGTCCCTCGTGGAGGAGGACCTTAAACCCGTTCTCCGCCGCCGCCCGGCAGGAACGCCCCGCCGCCGGTCTGGGCGCGGTGGCGCAGGAAGGCGTCGGCCAGCACGCAGGCGGTCATGGCTTCCACCACCGGCACGCCGCGGATGCCCACGCACGGGTCGTGGCGGCCCTTGGTGCGCAGGTCGATCTCCTCGCCGGCCTCATTGAGGGTCTGGCGCGGGATCAGGATCGACGAGGTGGGCTTGAAGGCCACGCGCGCCACGACCGGCTGTCCGGTCGACAGGCCCCCCAGCACGCCGCCGGCGTGGTTGGACAGGAACTCCGGCTCGCCGTTGGGGCCCAGGCGCATCATGTCGGCGTTGTCCTCGCCGGTCAGGGCGGCGCTGTCGAAGCCCTCGCCGATCTCGACGCCCTTGGCGGCGTTGATCGACATCAGGGCCGCGGCCAGTTCGGCGTCGAGCTTGCCGTAGAGCGGCGCGCCCCAGCCGGCCGGCACGCCGACGGCCTCCACCTCAACCACGGCGCCGGTCGAGGAGCCGGCCTTGCGGATCTTCTCCAGGTGCTCTTCCCACACCGGGATGATCGCGGCGTCCGGCGACCAGTAGGGGTTTTCTTCGGTCTGCGCCCAGTCCCAGTTGGCCCGGTCGATCTTGTGCGG
>JASGDR010000563.1:0-2588 GCA_047607095.1 Caulobacter sp. | reverse complement strand
GGGTCGCCGCCTTCCACGAAGCGCTCGAGGCGCTCTACGCCGGCCACGCCGAAGAAATGACCGCCCGCGGCGTCTGGCGCGGCGGCATGTTCGAGGTGCTGCGCCCGTCCGGCTTCCTCTACGAGGTCGCCCTCTACTGGCCCGGCGAGCAGACCGCCTATCACGCCGGCGTCCTGCCGGCCGAGCACCTGGCCGGCCTGCCGCAATACGCCGAAGACCCCGAGACCACGGCCTTCGTGGGCGAACTGAAAGCCCAGATCATCAAGCTCTACGCCGAGCACGGCGCCGTGCACTTCCAGCTCGGCAAGCTGTATCCGTACGCGGATGTGCTGGAGCGCCCGGCGCTGGACCTGGTGAAGGCCGTGAAGGCGGCGGTCGATCCGAAGGGCCTGATGAACCCCGGGGCGCTGGGGCTTTAGCCTGTCTGGAAGAAACCTCCCCCTGTGGGGGAGGCGGCCGAAGGCCGGTGGGGGGAAGTTTTCAACTTCCTGGGCGCCGGCCCATTTCCAAATCACTCCCCCCGCCGATCGCTTCGCGATCGCCTCCCCCACAGGGGGAGGTTCCTTGTACGCACAAAAAAGGCGCGGGCGTTACCGACCGCGCCAGGCTCACACTGCGCAGATGCAGCGGGGACCTTGTCAGCTACGCGCCTCCGGGGCCGCCCGCAGGGCGCGCAGCAGGTTCTGGACGATGGCGTCGCGCTTGGCGTTCAGCTGGGCCTGCAGTTCCGGCCCCGGCTGGAAGGCGTCGATCTCGGCGTTGGCCAGCACGCCGTGGCTTTCAAGCACAGCCTCCAGCACGTGGACGCGGTCGGTCAGCACCCAGATCTCGCGGGTCAGGGAGAGGATGGCCTCGCCCAGGTCGTCGATCTGGTCGGCGGTCAGCATCCGGCGGTTCACCGGCTCGGAGATCGGGCGGTCGAAGGTCTTCGGAGTCATCGCGTTCATGTCGCTCGCTCGTTGTCGGAAGGATCAGGCGGGCTTGTGGGCGCGCAGCACGTAGTAGGCGTGGCTCGGGGCCTGGGTGGCGCCCGCGACGTCGACGTAGCCGATGTCCTTGCAGATCTGGATCAGGTCCATGCTGGCCGAGGCGCGCCAGTAGGGCTCGCCGCCCCACTTGGCCAGGTAGTCGTAGCGCCAGGAGCTCAGCTTATCGATCTCGGCGTAGCGCGGCACGTCGGCCATGATGATGTCGCCGCCGGGCTTGAGCATGCGGAAGGCCTCTTCCAGGATCGACTTGATGATCCGCGGCGGGGCCTCATGGAACAGGATGAAGGTGGTGACGAGGTCGAAGCTCTCGTCGGCGAAACCGGAGTTCTCGCCGCCCTTGACCATCAGCTTCCAGTTCCAGCCCTTCTCGTTGGCCACGCGACGGGCCTGTTCGAGCATGCGGGCCGACCAGTCGATGCCGGTGATCTGGGCTTCCGGGAAGGTCTCCTGCAGGGCCTGGGTGAAGTGGCCCGAGCCGCAGCCGATATCGAGGATTTCCTTGTAGTCGCGGCGCGGGGCCTGCTGGGCCGCCGCCCGGCGCTGGCCGAAGATGTCGCCGCCGTAGCCGCGCGCCACCAGTTGCTTGTGCACCAACTCGCCGTGGACATAGCCGGTGTGGTCGATGTGGTCCCAGCCGCCGGTGGTGCGGTGGAACCAGACCTTGCTCCAGTAGCTGGGCGGGGTCTCGCCGTCGCCGTAGTCCAGGCTGGCGGGGCCTTCATCCAGGGTCTTCAGGTACGGCTCGATGACCGCGCGGCGCTCCTCGAACGCTTCGTCGCAGTGGGCGCCGTGGGTGCGCGAGGCCCATTCGCCGAACAGCTCGCGGATCTTGAAGATCTTGGAGTCGGCCAGCGTCTCGACGACCAGGGCGTGCCGCTCGTCCATGTCGTCGGGCAGGGTCTGGGCGTTGACGCCCTTCATGGCCAGCTCCGCCTCGGAGGCGAAGTGCAGGCCGAAGGTCGCCTTCGATATGCCCGCCTGGAAATCGAGCGACGCGCGACCGCGCTGGGCCAGGGCCGGAGCTTCCATGACGCACCTCTAAAACCTTGTTTCGATGAAGGACTTTACCCCCGCCGAAACGTCCTGAAAGGTTCGCCGGAACCGCTATCCGCAGAACGGTCAGCGGGTGGTGAAGCTCGGATCGGCGGCCCGCTCGGCCAGGCGCGCGGCGGCCGGGGCGTCGCCGCCGGCGTGGGCCAGGATCAGGTCGGCGGAAGCCGCGATCGCCTGCGCGAAACCTTCGGCCTGCGCCGGTCCCGGCAGTTCGGGTCGGCAGATCAGACCGCCGAAATAATGGTCGACGCCGGGCAGGACGAGCGCGTGGCGATCTCCCGCCGCCGGGGCCTCGAAGGCGATCAGGCGCATGCGCCAGTCGTCGACGAAGCCCGGCAGCACGTCGGCGTCGCCGGTCTGCACCAGCAGCGGCGCGGCCGTGCTCGCAAAGCCCTCGGGCGAGATCAGCGGCGGCGTGGCCGGCGGCGGCGACAGGGCGACCACGGCCTTCACGCGTTCATCCAGCGTCGGCGCGCCGGGCGGCGCCAGCACGCTGGCCCCGCCGGCCGCCAGGGCCGGCAGCGCGCCGAACGAGTGGCCGGCGGC
>JASGDR010000562.1:0-9631 GCA_047607095.1 Caulobacter sp. | reverse complement strand
CTGCGTCTCTCTGACCGCCTGCTCGCCCGGCGGGGAGACTTCCGGCCAGACCTCCGGCGAAACCGCCTCGGCGCCCGCGCCCCCGCCCCCGACCGACGCCGAGAAGGCCGCCGCCCTGGCCGCCCTGCCCGCTCCGTACAACACCGGCGACCTGCTGAACGGCCAGAGCAAGTTCGCCCTCTGCCGTTCCTGCCATACGATCACGCCCGGCGGGCCCAACATGACCGGCCCCAACCTCTACGGCGTCTTCGGCCGCAAGGCCGGCGCCCATCCGGGCTACCCCTATTCCGACGCGGTGAAGAACGCCGGCTTCACCTGGGACGCGGGCCATCTGGACCACTGGCTGGCCAATCCGCGCACCGCCCTGCCCGGCACCAAGATGACCTTCGCGGGTCTGGCCGACCCCAAGGACCGGGTCGACCTGATCGCCTATCTGAAGGTGGAGACAGGCTACAAGCCCGCCCCCGCCCCACCGGCCCAATGAGCGCCCGCATCGCCTTGTTGACCCGGCTCTACGCGGCCTTCAACCGCGGAGACTTCGACGCCTTCGCCGCCGAGCTCGACCCCGCGGTCGACTGGCCCGACCAGATCGGCGGCGGTCGCGTCCAGGGTCTCGAGGCGATGCGCGACTTCTGGTCCCGGCGCGACGCGCTGGTGAGGGTCGAGACCGCCCCGGTCGAGTTCACTCCGCTCGAGGACGGCCGCGTCCTGGTCGCCACGAACCAGACCGTGCGCAATCTTCAGGGCCGTCTCTGGTCGGACATATGCGTGCGACATATCTACACCTTCCATGAGGGTCGCGTGGCGCGCATGGATGTCGCCGAAGAGTTGGACGAGGCGTAACGATGGCCAAAGCTGAAGTGTTGCTGACCCGGCACTTCGACGCGACGCGCCGCCGGGACATCGAAGCCGTCGCCGCGGGGCTGCATCCCGAGATCGCCTTCGTCAACGTGCTGGAAGGCGGCGACGTCGCCGGCCTCGACGCCGCCCGGGGCTATTTCGAGCACCAGTTCGCCATGGTCGGCGTCGACATCAGCCTGATGCGATTGCGGCCCCAGGCCGACGGCTGGGTCCACGCCGACGTCGAGATCACCCTGCGCCGTCCCGACGGCCGCCTGTGGTCGCAGAACATGGCGGTGATCGCCTACCTTCTGCGCGACGGCCTGATCGTGGGCATAGACCCCCAGCCGGATCCGGGGACGCGCTGACGCCCCTCCCCCAAAGGGGGGAGGACCTATCCGAGCAGATGCTCCCCCTCTGGGGGAGCTGTCGCGGAGCGACCGAGGGGGTCCTTCCCTAAGCCAGCAGATCCGCGCAGGCGTCCAGCACGGCCTCGGCGTCCAGGCGGTATTTCTCATAGAGGTCCGGCAGGTCGCCCGACTGGCCGAAGGTTTCCAGGCCCAGCGCCCGCAGGCGGTGGCCCCGCACCGAACCCAGCCAGGAGAGCGCCGCCGGGGCGCCGTCGATCAGGGTGACCAGCCCCGCCTCGCGCGGCAGGTCGGCCAGCAGACGTTCGATCGTCGAGGTGCGCGCCGCGCCGTCGGTCCAGCGCGAGCGTCCGGCCGCCGTCCAGTCGCGGTGCAGCACGTCGGGCGAGGTGACGGCCAGCAAACCGGCGCCCGGCTCGTCCTCCAGCAGCGCCGCGTGGGCCTCCAGCGCCTCCGGGGCCAGGGCCCCGCAGTAGACCACGGCCAGCCGCGCGTCGGGGCCCGGCGGCTTCAGCCAATAGGCGCCCTCGACCACGCCCCGCTTCCAGGTCTCGTCGGTACGCTCGGCCTGGGCGATCGTCCGGGTCGAAAGCCGCAGATAGGTCGAGCAGCCGTCGGCCGCCTGGATGCGTTCGAAGGCGTGGGCCATCAGCACCGCCGTCTCGTCGGCGAAGGCGGGCTCGTAAGCGTCCAGCCCCGGCTGGCTCATGCCGATCAGGGGCGAGCCGATCGACTGGTGCGCGCCGCCTTCGGGCGCCAGGGTCAGGCCGGAGGGCGTGGCCACCAGCAGGAACCGGGCGTCCTGGTAGCAGGCGTAGTTCAGCGCATCGAGGCCCCGGGCGATGAACGGGTCGTAGAGCGTGCCGACCGGGAACAGCCGCTCGCCGAACAGCGGCGCGGTCAGGCCCAGAGCCGCCAGGGCGATGAACAGGTTGTTCTCCGCGATGCCCAGTTCGACGTGCTGGCCGGTCTCGCCCATCGACCACACCTGGGCCGAAGGAATGCGACGGCGCTTGAAGACGTCCTCGTGCGCCCGGCGGTGGAACACCCCGCGCCGGTTCACGAAACCGCCGAGATTGGTCGACACCGTCACGTCCGGCGAGGTGGTCACCACCCGGCCGGCGAACTCGTCCTTGCGGGCGGCGATCTCGAACATGACCTTGCCGAAGGCCGCCTGGGTGGACTGCTCGCCGCCCCCCGCGACCGCCGCCAGCAGTTCCTCGGCCGTCGGGGTCGCATGCGCGGGCGCGGCGTGATCGCGGTCGTTGGCGGCCGCGAAGGGCGCACGGGCCACCAGGCCCTTCAGCGCCGTGCGCTCGGCCGCCGACAGGCCCGACAGGGCGTCCCACTCCTCGCCCTCGACCACGCCCAGCCGCTCGCGCAGCTCGGCGATCTGGGTGGGGTTCATCAGGCCCGCGTGATTGTCCTTGTGCCCCTGGAACGGCAGCCGCAGGCCCTTGACGGTGTAGGCGATGAAGAACCGCGGCGCGTCGTCCTGGGAGGCCCGCTCGAAGGCCTCCAGGATCGTCTCCAGGCAGTGGCCGCCCAGCTCGGTCATCAGCTCGCCGAGATCGACGTCCTTGTAGCCGGCGATCAGGGCCAGCGCGTCGGCGTCGCCGGCCAGGTCGGCGGTCAGGCGCTCGCGCCAGGCCGCCCCGCCCTGATAGGTCAGGGCCGAATAGAGGTCGTTGGGCGCGGTCTCGATCCAGGCCTTCAGCGCCGCCCCGCCCGGCCGCTCGAACGCCTCCCTCTGGCGCTTGGACCACTTCAGCGTCTCGACCGTCCAGCCCGCGGCCTCGAAGATCTCGCCGTAGCGGGTGAACATCCGGTCCTTGGTCGTCGCGTCCAGGCTCTGGCGGTTGTAGTCGACGATCCACCAGGTGTTGCGGATGTCGTGCTTGCAGGCCTCGATCAGCGCTTCGTAGATATTGCCCTCGTCCAGCTCGGCGTCGCCCAGCAGCGAGATCATCCGCCCCACGCCCTCGGGCTTCACCGCCCCGCGCGCGGCCAGATAGTCCTGGGCCAGCGAGGCGAAGGCCGTCACCGCCACGCCCAGGCCCACCGAACCGGTCGAGAAGTCGACGTCGTCGACGTCCTTGGTGCGCGAGGGATAGGACTGCGCGCCGCCCAGGGCGCGGAAGGCCTTCAGCTTGTCGAGGCTCTGACGGCCGAACAGGTGCTGGATGGCGTGGAACACGGGGCTGGCGTGCGGCTTGACCGCCACGCGGTCCTGCGGCCGCAGCGCCTTCATGTAGAGCGCCGTCATCAGCGTGGTCATCGAGGCGCACGAGGCCTGGTGGCCGCCCACCTTCAGCCCGTCGCGGCTTTCCCGCAGGTGGTTGGCGTTGTGGATCGTCCACGACGCCAGCCAGAGAATGCGTTCCTCGAGACGCCGCAGCAGCGCGATTTCCTGCCGCTTGGCCGTCAGAGAGCCGTCAGCCATGCTTCCTCACCCGTTTATACGGGTGAGGTATGCCCCTCGCCCGCCTTTTCGCGCGCTTCATAGTCCTCGATCTGCCGCGCCGTCCACTCCGGAGATTTCGTGAAGCGTGCGAGCAGGTTGTAGAACACCGGAACGATGAACAGCGTTAGCAGGGTCGCGACGATCGCGCCGAAGAAGATCACGGCCCCGATCGTCTGACGGCTTCCCGCCCCCGCCCCTGTCCAGAGAAGCAGCGGCAAGGCGCCCATCGCAGTGGCGATCGAGGTCATGATGATCGGGCGCAGGCGCAGGGCCGCCGCCTCGATCACCGCTTCGGTGACCTTCAGGCCCTCGTCGCGCAGCTGGTTGGCGAACTCGACGATCAGGATGCCGTTCTTGGCCGCGATGCCGACCAGGATGATCAGGCCGATCTGGCTGTAGGTGTTGATGGTCGAGCCGGCCATCAGCAGGCCGAACAGGCCGCCCAGCACCGCCAGCGGCACGGTCAGCATGATCACCGCCGGGTGGATCCAGCTTTCGAACTGCGCGGCCAGCACCAGGAACACCAGCAGCAGGGCCAGGCCGAAGGCGATGGCGATGCCGCCGGAGCCTTCCAGATAGTCCTTGGCCTGGCCGCCCCACTTGACGCTGACGCCGGGCACGGGATGGGCGGCGGCCTGGGCCTGGAAGAAGCTGACCGCGTCCTCGACGGTGAAGCCGGGCGACAGCTGGGTGGTCAGGGTCACCGAGCGCAGGCGGTCGACGCGCGGGCGATCGGGGGTGTCGCCCCGCAGCTCGGTCTTGACCACCGTCGACAGCGGCACCAGCCCGCCCGAATTGGTGCGCACCTGCAGCTTGTCGAGATCGGCCACGCTGCGGCGCTGGTCGAGCTCGGTCTGCAGGATGACGTCGTATTCCTGGCCGTTCTTGATGTAGGTCGTCGCCTGGCGCGACCCGAACATGGTCTCCAGGGCCCGGCCCACGGCCTGGGCCGAGACGCCCAGGCTGGCGGCCTTGTCGAGGTCGATCTGCACCGACAGGCGCGGCGCGGTCGGCTCGTAGTCGATGCGCGGGCGCGAGAAGCCCGGATTGTCCTGCGCCGCCGCCAGGATCGGCTTCAGCCAGTCGGCCAGCTGCACGTAGTCGTTGCCGACCGCGATCAGGTCGACGTTTGTGCCGCCGCCGCCACCGCCGCCCCCGCCGCGCTGGAAGGCGCCGCGCACGCTGGCCACGGCCCGCACGCCGGTGATCTTGGAGAGGTCTTTGTTGAGCTCGGCGGCCACCTGGTCGGCGGTCTTGTCGCGCTCGCCCCAGCCCTTCAGCACCACCACGCCGTTGCCCGAGTTGAACTGGCTCTGGCCGAAGCGCGGGATGGTCAGGATGGTGCGCTCGGCGACGCCGTCCTCGCGATAGCGGGCCATGATCTTCTCGATCCGGGCGCCGATCGCGGCGGTGTAGTCGAAGCCCGCGCCTTCCGGGGCGCTGATCTGGATGTCGACCCGGCCGCGGTCCTCGGCCGGCACCAGCTCCTTGGGCAGGCTGACGAACAGCAGCGCCGCGAAGCCGGCCAGCAGGATCACCGCCCCGCCGGCGGCGAAGGTGGCGGCGCGCACGCCCAGCAGACCTTCGAGCGAGGCGCGGTAGCTGTCGCGCAGCTTGTCCATCGCCCAGTCCATGCGCTTGTTGAACCAGCCGCCGCCGTGGGCGCCCTTCAGCAGCTTGGAGGCCATCATCGGCGACAGCGACAGGGCCAGCAGCGCCGAGAAGGCCACGGCCGCGGCGATGGCCACGGCCAGCTCCACGAACAGGCGGCCGATGTAGCCGGGCAGGAACATCAGCGGCGCGAACACCGAGATCAGCACGATGGTCGTGGCGACGACGGCGAAGAACACCTGGCGCGAGCCGCGCTGGGCGGCGATCAGCGGCGGCTCGCCCTCGTCCACCCGGCGCTGGATGTTCTCGACCACGACGATGGCGTCGTCGACCACCAGGCCCACGGCCAGCACCAGGGCCAGCAGGGTCAGCAGGTTCAGCGAGAAGCCCAGCGGGGCCAGGATGATGAAGGTCGACAGGATGCAGATCGGCGCGACGATCGACGGGATCAGCGCCGAGCGCCAGCTGCCAAGGAAGATCAGGTTCACCAGCGCCACCAGGGCCACCGACATGCCCATGGTGATCCACACCTCGTGGATCGCCTCGGCGGTGAACACCGAGTTGTCCACGGCGACCACCAGCTTGGTGCCCGCCGGCAGGGTCTTGTTGATGACCTCGACTTCCTTGGCCACGGCCTTGGAGATGGCCACGTCGTTGGCTTGCGACTGCCTAGTCAGGCCGATGCCGACCTGGTCGACGCCGTTGCCGCGGAACAGGCGTCGGCGCTCGTCCGGCCCCTCCTCGATGCGGGCAACGTCCGACAGGCGCAGCACGAAACCGCTGGCGTCGGCGGCCCGCAGCGGCAGGCGCGCGAAGTCCTCGGGCTTGGCGTAGGCGCGGGCCACCCGGATCGTGAAGTCCTTGGCCGAGCTTTCCAGCGAGCCGGCCGGCAGCTCCAGGTTCTGGGCGTTCAGCGCGTCCTCGACGTCGCCGACGGTGACGCCCCGGGCGGCCATGGCGTCGGCGTTCAGCCAGATGCGCATGGCGTAGATCTTGGCCCCGAACAGGTTGGCCTGGGCCACCCCGTCGATGGTCGACATCCGCTCGACCAGATAGCGGTCGGCGTAGTCGGCCAGCTCCAGCGGATCCAGCGTGGTCGAGGTCAGGTTCAGGATGATGATCGGCGAGCTGTCGGCGTTGGCCTTGGCGATCTGCGGCGGATCCGCCTGATCGGGCAGGTTGGCCGAGACGCGGCTGACCGCGTCGCGCACGTCGTTGGCGGCCGCGTCGAGGTCGCGGTCAAGCCGGAAGGTGATGCTGATCTGCGAGCGGCCGTCGCGCGAGCTGCTGTTGACCCGGTCGATGCCCTGGATGCCGGCCACCTGGCGCTCGATCACCTGGGTGATGCGCTCTTCGATGACCTCGGCCGAGGCGCCCCGATAGGTGGTCGAGATCGACACCACCGGCGGATCGACGTTGGGCAATTCGCGGATCGGCAGCGAGCTGAAGGCCGCCAGGCCGATGACGCACAGGATGATCGCCGCGACGGCGGCGAAGACCGGGCGGCGGACGGAGATGTCGGACAGCATCAGCCGGCCTTGCGGTCTTGCGGGCCCTGCCCGGCCGGCTTGGCGACGTCACGCACGGCGCCGCCGTCCTGCACGCGGTTCAGGCCGTCGGCCACGATCACGTCGCCGGCCTTCAGGCCCGAACGGATCTCGACGAAGCCGCCGGCGCTGAGGCCGGTGGTCACGTTGGTGCGGCGCGCCACATGGCCCTTGTCGCCCTTGGCGACGACGAACACCGAGGCCTGCTGGCCCTCGAACTGCACGGCCGCCTCCGGCGCGGCCAGGCCCTGGCGCACGCCCTGGTCGATGGCGACCTTGACCAGCATGCCCGGCTTCAGCCGGCCGCCGGGATTGGGGAACTCGGCGCGCGCCTTGATCGCGCGGGTGGCCTCGTCGATGCGGGTGTCGATCTGGGCGATGCGGCCCTGGAAAGTCTCGCCCGGCAGGGCGTCGGGCGCGGCCTGGATCGGCAGGCCCTCGCGCAGGGTGGCCAGGTAGCGGTCCGGCACCGAGAAGTCGACGCGCACGACCGAGGCGTCGTCCAGGCTGACGATGGCCGTGCCCGGCGCGATCAGCGTGCCCGGCGCCACGTCGGAAATGCCCACCCGGCCGGCGAACGGCGCGCGGATCACGCGGTCCAGCCGCTGCGCCTTGGCCGAGGCCAGGGTCGCCTTGGCGGTCTCGTAGGCGGCCTGGTACTGCTCGGCGGTGGCGCGCGGGGCGATGCCCTTGTCGGCCAGGGTCCGCCAGCGCTGATAGTTGCGCTCGGCCTGGTCCAGGCCGGCCTGGGCCTCGGCGATGCCGGCGGTCTCCTGGTCGTCCTTCAGGGTCACCAGCACCTGGCCGCGGGCCACCTGCTGGCCGTCGCGGAAGTGCACGGCCGTGATCATCTCGGTGGTGTTCGAGGTGATGGTC
This sequence comes from Caulobacter sp., assembly GCA_047607095.1. Lineage (GTDB taxonomy): Bacteria > Pseudomonadota > Alphaproteobacteria > Caulobacterales > Caulobacteraceae > Caulobacter. The sequence continues at coordinate 1,925 of JASGDR010000562.1, read as the reverse complement.
ACCGACTGGCGGCCCTTGGCCACGCCCAGCACTTCGATGCGGTCGGTGAACGGACGAGGCCCGACCTTGACCTGCGAGACGGCCGTGGCGCGGCCGCCCGGCCCGCCCTGCCCCTCGGCCTTGCCGCCCAGCAGCAGCTTGGCTCCACCGGCCACGATCATCAGAACCAGGGCGACGCCGGCCGCCATGAGGAAGAAGTGCCTGCGGATCACAAGTACGCTCCGGCGCCGCTGAACGGTCAGCCTCAAAGTCAAGGTTGGGGCGACATATGACCGCAGCCTAGACCCGCGTCTAGTGACACTAGGATTACGTCATATTTCAGATTTGAAACACTTCTGCGGCCACGCTTTGGCGTAACGGCGGTCGCCAAAGCGTGGCCATGAACGCTTTAATCCGCGTAGCCGGGGGACTCGCGATCCAGCTGCCTCAGGCAGCCGGGCCAGGCCAGGCCCGCGATCATGCCCAGGCCCATGCCGGTCTGGCTGCGCACCTCGGCCTGGGCCGCCTCCGGAGCGAGCAGCACATGCTCGCGTCCTGCGCTCAGGGCCATCACCTGCTGGGCGCAGGCGCGCTCGAGGAAGAACATCCCCAGCCAGCATTCCGCCGCCGTGCGGCCGGTCGACAGGGTGCCGTGGTTGCGCAGCATCATCAGCCGCTTGTCGCCCAGGTCGGCCACCAGCCGCTCGCGCTCGTCGAGGTTCAGGGCGATGCCCTCATAGTCGTGATAGGCCAGCTGCGGCGTCACGATCAGCGCATGCTGGCTTAGCGGCAGCAAGCCCTCGGCATGGGCGGCCACGGCCACGCCCTGGTCGCTGTGCAGGTGCATGACGAAATGGGCGTCCTCGCGGGCGGCGTGGATCGCCGAGTGGATCGTGAAGCCCGCCGGATTGATGAAGTACGGGGTCTTGTCGATGACGTTCCCGTCGAGGTCGATCTTCACCAGGCACGAGGCGGTCATCTCGCCGAAGAACATGCCGTAGGGATTGATCAGGAAATGGTGCTCGGGCCCCGGGATGCGGGCCGAGATGTGAGTGAAGATCATGTCGTCCCAGCCGTGCAGGGCGACCAGGCGATAGAGCGCCGCCAGGTCGACGCGGGCCTGCCATTCGGCCTCGCTGACCTGATCCTTGATCGATGAGGCGATCGCGCCGGTTCCGTCGGCCATGACGCTTGCTCCCGTAAGTTATCATTGTTGAGTTGAGCGTCGCGCCGACGGGCGCCGCCGTCAAGCGACCCGTGTTCGATCTGATCGTGCTTGCCAGAGCCCCCCGCCCGTCGGACGGTCCTGTCGGATTCGTATACGGGGGGTCGGCCGCATGTTGCCCTTGATCGGCGTGGGCGTGATCGTCCTGGGTTTCGCCTTGCGGTTCAATCCGCTGCTGGTGGTCGTCTGCGCCGCCATGGCCTCTGGCCTGGCCGCCGGCCTCGGCCCGCTCGAGGTGCTGGCCGCCTTCGGCAAGGCCTTCAACCAGAACCGCTATGTCAGCATCGTCTGGCTGATCCTGCCGGCCATCGGCGTGCTTGAGCGCTCGGGCCTGCAGGAGCGCGCCCGCATGGCGATCAAGGCCCTGAAGGCCGCCACCGCCGGGCGGATCCTGGTGGTCTATCTGCTGCTGCGCCAGCTGACCGCGGCCATGGGCCTGATCTCGATCGCCGGCCACGCCCAGACCGTCCGTCCCTTGGTCGCCCCGATGGCCGAGGCCGCCGCCGAGAACGTCGCCCCGCTCGACGAGGCGACCCGCGACCAGGTCAAGGCGATGAGCGCGGCCACCGACAATGTCGGCGTCTTCTTCGGCGAGGACATCTTCATGGCCATCGGCTCGATCCTGCTGATCGTCGGGTTCCTCGACCAGAACGGCCTGATCGTCGAGCCGCTGCACCTGTCGGTCTGGGCCATTCCGACGGCGCTCTGCGCCTTCCTCGTG
>JASGDR010000561.1:0-8376 GCA_047607095.1 Caulobacter sp. | reverse complement strand
GACCATCACGCCGGTGCGGCAGGCCCCGCCCAGCAGCTGGTAGAGCGGCAGGTTCGCCACCTTGGCCTTGATGTCCCACAACGCCATGTCGACCGCGGCGATCGCCGACATCGTCACCGGCCCGCGGCGCCAGTAGGCGCCCTTGTAGAGGTACTGCCAGATGTCCTCGATCTGATGGGCGTCGCGGCCGATCAGGCAGGGGATGACGTGGTCGGCAAGGTAGCTGGCCACGGCCAGCTCGCGGCCGTTCAGGGTGGCGTCGCCGACGCCGTACACGCCCTCGCTGGTCTCGATCTTCAGGGTCACGAAGTTGCGCCCCGGGCAGGTGACGATGACCCTGGCGGCGGTGATCTTCAGCATCGGCGTCTTTCTGCGCCGCCGCCGGCGACCGGCGACGGCGTCTCTGGCGGACGGGGAGCGTCCTCGGCGATCGTCCCCGTTTCGTTTAAGCGCGGCCGATAGGTTGTCAATCCATTGGTCTGACCAATGGTCCACCTGAGACTCGACCACGAAGAGGTGGGGGCGGCGGGCGGCGAGGGCCGATCTCGCCCCCCCCCATGTCGATCCCGAGCGCCACGCGCGGGTGGCGGCCTGCCCGGCGATCCAGCGCCGCGAGGCTCAGGGCTCGCGCGACGCCGCCGCCGCCGCTGGAGGCCTGCGAGAAGATGACCTTCCCTTACGCGCCGGGGTCTGAGGCGTGCGGCGGGACGGTAAGGGCGCCCTGCAAAAGGGCGCCAAAATCGATCCTCATAATATCGATACAAAAGCGTTGACATATTTTCGACGCGCACCCCAGCCTGACCGTCGACCCGCCACCAGAGCGGGCGCGATCATGCATGCACTGGGGACCTGCTATGCGTACCGACCTGAAGATCCTGCTTTCCACGGCGGCCTTCGCCGCCCTGGCCGCGCCGCTGGGGGCGGCCGCCCAGACCGCCGCTCAACCCGCCGCCGCGCCTGACGAGACCGTCGAGGAGATCGTCGTCACCGCGCTGAAGCGCTCGACCACCATCCAGACCACGGCGATGAGCATCAGCGCCGTCACCGGCGACAATCTGCAGAAGCTGGGCGCCACCGGCCTGCAGGACTATTTCCGCTCGGTGCCGGGCGTGAACCTGACCCAGGGCCAGCTCGGCCAGAGCCGCGTGACCATCCGCGGCGTGCAGGGCTCGGGCGAGGCCACCACGGGCCTCTATTACGACGAGACCTCGGTCACCGGCCCCTCGGGCACCACCCAGGATCCGGCCAACAACGCCGCCGACCTCAACCTGTTCGACGTCGAGCGGGTGGAAGTGCTGCGCGGCCCGCAGGGCACGCTGTATGGCGGCGGCTCGATGGGCGGCACCATCCGGGTGATCTATTCCAAGCCCGACAGCACCCAGTTCAGCGCCGCGATGGAGGCCCAGGCCACCACCACCAAAGGCGGCTCTCAGGGCTCGTACCTGAAGGCCATGGGCAACATCCCGCTGATCGAAGGCAAGCTGGCCGCCCGCATCGTCGCCTACACCGAGGACCGTCCGGGCTACGTCGACAACGTCAAGACCGGCGCCAAGAACATCAACGACAGCCACGCCGACGGCTATCGCGCCATGCTGGGCTTCACGCCCACCGACGACATCTCGCTGGTCGTCACCAAGATCCACCAGAACTCGTCGGCCGACGACCTGCAAGGCTGGTACGACCGCCTCGGCGACTACAAGACCGACAGCACGGTGAAGCTGCCGCTCGACACCGAGATGGACCTGACCAGCGTGACCGGCAAATGGTCGAGCCCGGTCGGCGAGCTGACGGCGTCCAGCGCCTACTACAAGTACGACATGCTGCGGACGATCGATTTCACCCCGCAGTACAAGGCCTATATCGGCAACGCCTACGGCGTGATCGGCTATCAGCCGGCCTATCTGGGCGCTTGGAACCACGAGGTGCGGCTGTCGTCGAAGGGCGAGGGCCAGTTGCAATGGACGGTCGGCGGCTACATGGAGCTGCGCAAGGATCACATCGACAGCAACACCGTCCTGACCAGCACCACGACGGGCCTGCCCTACAGCCCGCTGCAGTACGTCACCGCGCGCTACATCAACACCAGCGTCAAGCAGACCGCCGAATTCGGCGAGCTGACCTGGTCGCCGCCGCAGGTCGAAGGCCTCAGCCTGACCGCCGGCGCCCGCCACTACGACTACACCAAGACCACCTCGGGCGCGGGCACCCAGCGCAACCTGCTGACCGGCGCGGCGCCGGCCGCCTATTCCGAGCAGTCGGCGGAAGCCTCGGGCTGGGTCTACAAGTTCAACGCCAGCTACAAGATCAACTCGGACATCATGGCCTACGCCACGGCCGCCGAGGGCTTCCGTCCGGGCGGCGCCAACAACATCCCCGGCCTGAACAGCGCCCTGGTCGTCTACAATCCCGACAGCCTGTGGAACTACGAGGCCGGCCTGAAGACCTCGTGGCTGGGCGGCAAGCTGATCGCCAACACGGCCGTCTACCGCATCGACTGGAAGAACCGCCAGACCAGCGCCATCACCGCCGACGGCCTCTATTCCTTCATCACCAACGCCGGCGCCGCCCGCATTCAGGGGATCGAGTTCGAGGTCTCGGCCCGCCCGATCCACGGCCTCTCGCTCAACGGCTCGGTGGGCTACACCAAGGCCGAGCTGACCGAGGACCAGGCCAACGCCAACATCCTGGTCGACGGCTCCACCGGCAAGAAGGGCGATCGCATCCCCAGCGTGCCGGACTGGACCGCCTCGGCCTCGGCCCAGTACGTCTGGCCGCTGCCGGTCGCGGGGCTGAACGGCCTGGTGCGCGCCGACTACGCCTATACCGGCGACATGGTCTCCACCTTCCGCCCGACCTACGTCTACTACGACAAGTTCGGCGGCTTCAGCACGGTCAACCTGCGGACCGGGGTCGAGGGCGAGGGCTGGGGCGTCTACGCCTTCGTCAGCAACCTGACCAACGCCGAGGGGATCATGAACAAGAACAGCAACGTCGGGTACCAGGACCTGCTTTATGGATTGACCCCGCGCACCTTCGGGGTGAACGCCCGTCGCAAGTTCTGATCTCCAAGTCTCCCTTCCCCCATCGAGGGGGAAGGGAGTGTTTGCGTAACGACCGATGGAAGGGCGCGGTCTCCCGCCGCGCGAGCCGCATGACCTCCAAGACCTTCACTCTCGCCGCCGTCCTGGCCGTGCTCTCCGGCCCGGCGCTGGCCGCCCCGCTGAACGTCCCGGCGACCAAGGCCGCGATCAAGGCCCAGCTCGACCGCGACTATCCGCAGCTCGACGCGCTCTACAAGGACATCCACGCCCATCCGGAAGTCGGCTTCCAGGAGGTCGAGACCGCCAAGAAGCTGGCCGCCGAGATGCGCGCGCTCGGCTTCACGGTGACCGAGGGCGTCGGCAAGACCGGTCTCGTGGCCGTGCTCAAGAACGGCGCGGGCCCCAGCGTGCTGGTGCGCACCGAGCTCGACGCCCTGCCGATGGAGGAAAAGACCGGTCTGCCCTACGCCAGCCGGGCCAAGACTACCTGGAACGGCGCCGAGGTGTTCGTCGCCCACTCCTGCGGCCACGACGTGCACATGGCCGCCTGGATCGGAACCGCCCGCCAGCTGGTCGCCCAGAAGGCCAAGTGGAAGGGCACGCTGGTGTTCGTCGCCCAGCCGTCGGAAGAGACGGTCAGCGGCGCCAAGGCGATGATCGCCGATGGCTTCTTCCAGAAGTTCGGCAAGCCCGACTACGGCTTCGCGCTGCACGTCGGTCCGGGCGCGGCGGGGCAGGTCTACTACAAGGCCGGGGTGCTGACCTCGACCTCCGACGCCTTGGAACTGACCTTCAACGGCCGCGGGGCCCACGGCTCGATGCCGGCCGCCTCAATCGATCCGGTGATGATGGCCGCCCGCTTCACGGTCGACGTCCAGAGCGTGATCAGCCGCGAAAAGGACCCCTCGGCCTTCGGCGTGGTCACGGTCGGCTCGATCCAGGCCGGCAGCGCCGGCAACATCATCCCCGACAAGGCCAAGGTGCGCGGCACCATCCGCACCCAGGACGACGGCGTGCGGACGCGGATCCTAGACGGCGTGACCCGCACCGCCAAGGCCGTGGCCGAGATGTCGGCCGCCCCGGCGCCGGACCTGGAGATCATCCCGGGCGGCAAGGCGGTGGTCAACGACGCGGCCCTGACCGAAAAGACCGCCGCCGTGTTCAAGGCCGCGTTCGGCAAGGACGCGGTGGCCATCCCGAACCCCGGCTCGGCCAGCGAGGACTATTCGGAGTTCATCATCGCCGGCGTGCCGTCGGTCTACTTCTCGATCGGCGGCTTCGATCCCAAGGCGATGGAAGAGGCCAAGGCCGCCGGCAAGCCGCTGCCCGTCAACCACTCGCCCTTCTTCGCGCCGGTCCCTGAGCCCAGCATCCGCACGGGCGTCGAGGCCATGACCCTGGCGGTCATGAACGTGATGTCGAAGTAGGGATCAGTCGGGGCGCTCGGCCCCATGCTTGATCCGCACGACCTGCACCATCCCGCCCTTCACGCGGTAACGTACGATGTAGGGCGCCAAGGCCACCAGTTCGCGGACGTCTCCACCAGCGGGGCGTCCGCGATGCGGATGGAGGGCCAAGGCCTCGACGGCGGCCACCAGGCGTAGGGCCAGGCGTTGCGCCGCGATGGGGCGGACCTGTCCGATATAGGCGCGAATGCCCTCCAGATCGCGGCGGGACCTGATCGACCAGGCGACCTTGAAGGCAGGTGCGTCTTGATCGGCCATTCGCCGCCGTCAGTCGCGTTCGGGCGGCGGAGTTTCTTCGGGCGTGCCCCAAGACAGCAGCCACGCCTTCATCTTTTCATGCGAGATCGTCCTGCCCGCTTCAAGGTCGGCCAGACCTTCGGCGTCGGCCGCAGCTTCAGCGGCGTCATCGCTGTCGTCGAAGATGGAAGGTTCGGCTTTCATCACCAGCGCAGGCTAGCACAAAAAGCGCCGTGTAGGCCCTCCCGTCTTCAGCTCACCCCTTCCGGAGATACCCCTCCAGCACGTCCAGCGAATGCTGCAGCCGCGCCCGGCGCCATTCGGGCGTGGTCATGTCGGTGTCGAGGGTGGCCGACAGCGAATAGCCGTTGGCCAGGTGGAAGCGGCTCATGGCCGCGATGGTGACGTAGATCTGGATCGGGTCGAGGTCGGCGCGGAACAGGCCCTGGGCCTGGCCGCTCTCGATCAGCCGCTCGATCGTGCGGCGCAGGGGGAAGGCCGTCTCGGTCACCTTCCGCGACTGCGCCACGAACCGCCCTTGCAGCAGGTTCTCGTTGCGCAGCAGGCCCTCGAACTTCGGGTTCTTCTCGAAATAGTCGAAGGTGAAGCGCTGGAGTTCGAGGAAGCCGGCCATCGGCTTGTCGAAGTCGATCTTCAGCTCGGCCTCGCGGTTGCGCAGGTCCTCGTAGGCGCTTTCCAGCACGGCGACGTAGAGCCCCTTCTTGTCGCCGAAGTAGTGGTAGAGCATGCGGATGTTGCACTTGGCGGCCTTGACGATCCGCTCGATGCGCGCGCCCGCGAAGCCGGCCTGCGAGAACTCCTTCAGCGCCGCCGACATGATCGCCTTGCGGGTTCGCTCGGCGTTGCGCTTGCGCGGCGCCGGGGCGTCGGGGGCGACCTCGTGATCGGCTTCGGACAAGGGGGCGGTCTCCAGCGTCGCCAAGGTGTCAGGGCAGTTTGGCCCCGGATTCGATCCAGGCGCCAAGCTTGGCGCGCTCCTCATCGGTCATATGGGTCTCGTTGCCAAGCGGCATGCTCGTGCTGAGCACAGCGCGCTCTTTTATCTTCGGCGCATAGCGGGCGATGTGCTCGGGGCTGTCGAAGGTCGCGCCGTTGGGCGGGGCCGAGAAGCCGCGGTGCGTGGGCGTGGCGCTGTGGCAGGTCACGCAATGCTTCTGCACGATCGCCTGGGCCTCGAAGAAGCTGACCGGACCCAGCACCGCCGGCGCCTTGGGCTTCTGGCTGACGATCACGCTGACGGCGAACATCAGCATGGCCCCGTAGAACAGGAAGTCGTGCCGAATGATCCCGTGGTGGCGCAGGTTGAAGAAGTGGCGGATCGAGATCCCGGCCATGCCCACCAGCGCCAGCAGCAGCCAGGCCTTCGGATGGCCGGTGATGGCCGGATAGTGGTTGCTGATCATGATGAACAGGATCGGCAGGGTCATGTAGTTGTTGTGCACCGAGCGCTGCTTGCCCGCCGCGCCCAGGCGCGGGTCGACCTCGCGGCCCGCCAGCATGTCGGCGACGATCTTGCGCTGGTTGGGAATGATCGTGAGAAAGACGTTGGCCGCCATGGCCGTGCCGATGATGGCGCCGACGTGGATGAAGGCCCCGCGGTCGGTGAAGAGGTGCTGCAGGCCCCAGGCCGCGCCGATCAGGGCGCAGAACCAGACGATGCCGAACAGGCGCGGGCGCTCGACCAGCGGCGAGCGGCACAGGCCCTCGTAGACCAGGAGGCCGCCGAAGATGAAGGCCAGGCCCACGCCCACCGCCTGCCAGTGGGTGAAGGCGTGCTTGGTCGGATCGATCAGATAGACCGGCGCGCCCCAGTAATAGAGCACGAACAGCAGGGCGAAACCCGACAGCCAGGTGGTGTAGGCCTCCCACTTGAACCAGTGCAGGTGGCCCGGCATGTGGTCCGGGGCCGTCATGTACTTCTGCGAGTGGTAGAAGCCGCCGCCGTGCACGGCCCACAGCTCGCCCTTCACCCCGTCCTTGGGCGGATCCGGAGCGCGCAGGTTGTTGTCGAGCCAGACGAAGTAGAACGAGGCCCCGATCCAGGCGACGCCCGCGATCACGTGCAGCCAGCGGAGCGCCAGATTGAGCCAGGCGGCGAGATCGTAGTCCATCTATTGGGTCACGGCGTCGAGGATGCGGAGCTTGGAGATGAGGCCGATCTGGGCGGTCGCCTCGGCGATCTCGGCCTCGCGGTCGTTGGAAAGGCGCGCCTGCATGGCCCGCAGGATCGAGCTCTTGTCGTTCAGCCGCACGCAGATGATGAACGGGAAGCCGAAGGCTTTCCCATAGGCGGCGTTGAGGTCGTGAAAGCGGGCGAACTCTTCGGGCGTCAGCTTGTCGAGCCCGGCGCCGGCCTGCTCGGCCGTGCTCTCGGCGGTCAGCGCCCTGGCGATGGCGGCCTTGCCGGCCAGTTCCGGGTGGGCGCGGATCAGGGCCAGCTTGTCGTCCGGCGAGGCGGCGTTCAGCACGTCCATCATCGCGCCGTGCATGGCCTCGATCGAGGCGAAGGGACGGGCGGTCCAGGCGCGTTCGACGACCCAGGGCGACAGCTCGAAAGCAAAACCCAAGGCGGTGACGAAGCCCGTCTGGTTCATGCTGTTGAGCCGGGCCAGGGTGAGGGGCGGGGCGCTCATGCCTTGGCTCCGTAGGGATGGGTCGCGATCCAGTGGCGGGCGATGTCGATGCGCCTGGCCACCCAGACCTTGTCGTGGCGGGTCACGTGCTCGAGGAACCGGCGCAGGGCCATGATCCGCGCGGGCTTGCCGACGATGCGGCAGTGCAGGCCGATGCTCATCATCTTCGGCGCGGTCTCGCCTTCCAGATACAGGGCGTCGAAGGCGTCGCGCAGATAGGCGAAGAACTGGTCGCCGCTGTTGAAGCCCTGGGGGGCCGCGAAGCGCATATCGTTGGTGTCGAGCGTGTAGGGCACGATCAGCTGGGCCCGGCCGTGCTGGTCGTCCCAGTAGGGCAGGTCGTCGGCGTAGCTGTCGGCGTCGTAGACGAAGCCGCCTTCCTCCGCGACCAGGCGGGCGGTGTTGGGGCTGGTGCGGCCCTGGTACCAGCCCAGCGGGCGTTCGCCGGTCAGCTTCTTGTGCACCTCGATGGCCTTTTCGATGTGCTCGCGTTCGAGGTCCTCGGGGAAGTGCTGGTAGTCGATCCAGCGATAGCCGTGGCTGGCGATCTCCCAGCCCGACGTCATCATCGCCTCGACGACGTCCGGATGGCGCTCCATGGCCTGGGCGACGCCGTAGACGGTCAGCGGCAGTCCGAACTCCTCGAACAGGCGCCGGATGCGCCAGAAGCCGGCGCGCGAGCCGTATTCGTAGAGGCTCTCCATCGACATGTGGCGCATGCCCTCGATGGGCTGGGCGCCGACCATCTCCGACAGGAAGTATTCGCTGACCTTGTCGCCGTGCAGGACCGAGCGCTCGGCGCCCTCCTCGTAGTTCAGCACGAACTGCACGGCCACGCGCGCGCCGTCCGGCCACTGGGCGTGCGGCGGGTGTTCGCCGTAACCGACGAGATCGCGGGGATAGGTCATGTGCGGACCCCCTCAGTCGCTCCGCGACAGCTCCCCCAGAGGGGGAGCATCTTGGCGCCGGCGCCGAACG
>JASGDR010000560.1:0-5269 GCA_047607095.1 Caulobacter sp. | reverse complement strand
GGGCCAAGCAGTTGGCGCTGTATGTCGTCATCTACAGCCCGATCCAGATGGCCGCCGACCTGCTCGAGAACTACGAGGCCAGCCCCGCGCCCTTCAGGTTCATCGAGGACGTGCCGGTCGACTGGGCCGACACCCGCGTGCTGAACGGCGAGATCGGCGACTTCGTCACCATCGTCCGCAAGGACCGCAAGAGCGACGACTGGTACCTGGGCGCGGTCAGCGACGAGCAGGGCCGGGTGCTTTCCGCGCCGCTGTCGTTCCTCGACCCGGGCCGCAAGTATCGCGCCGAGATCTACCGCGACGGCGAAAACGCCGACTGGAAGACCGCCCCGCAGGACATCGTCATCGAGACCCGCGAGGTCACGGCGGCGGATGTGCTGACCTTGAAGCTGGCCCCCGGCGGCGGCCAGGCGATCCGGTTCGTGGCGTTGGGTAAGCGCTGAGCGCTTCCTCCACTCCCGTAAAATCCCCGCGAAAGCGGGGACCCAGGTGTTTTATCGTCGAGCGCCTCGCCCTTCAGAAAAAAGCCTGGGCCCCCGCTTTCGCGGGGGTTTTACGGATTTGGGTGATTGTGCAAATTTATGAGAACTGATGCTTAAATTTGCGGTCGGCCTAAGAGGTGGTGGAGGCCGGGTGGGTCTCGTTCAGGTCTGTGAAGCGACCATCAATCCCTTAAATAACCGGATAAGCCCCACTTCCTCGTTGCATCCACCCCCGCCCCATGCGCAAATGCCGGCCGCAAAGCGCGTTGCAAAAATTTGCGCAAACGGCCGGGAAAACCGGCGGCGTCACGGCGGGGAAGCGATGACCAAGGCCAGGCTGAGCCTCTTCCAGATCTGGAACATGTGCTTCGGGTTCTTCGGGATCCAGATCGGCTTCGGCCTGCAGAACGCCAATACCAGCCGCATCTTCCAGACCCTCGGCGTCGAGGTCGACAAGCTGGCCATCCTGTGGATCGCCGCGCCGGCCACCGGCCTGCTGGTGCAGCCGATCATCGGCTATCTCAGCGACAAGACCTGGGGGCGGCTGGGCCGTCGCCGGCCCTATTTCTTCTGGGGCGCGATCCTGACCACGGCCGCCCTGGTGGTGATGCCCAATTCGCCGACCCTGTGGGTCGCGGCCTCGGCGCTGTGGATCATGGACGCCTCGATCAACATCACCATGGAGCCCTTCCGGGCCTTCGTCGGCGACAACCTGCCCGACGAGCAGCGCGCGACCGGCTACGCCATGCAGAGCTTCTTCATCGGGATCGGCGCTGTCCTGGCCTCATGCCTGCCTTGGATCCTGACCAACTGGCTTTCCGTGGCCAACACCGCCCCGGCCGGCCAGATCCCGGACTCGGTGCGCATCGCCTTCTACGCCGGCGGCGCGGTGCTGCTCCTGGCGGTGCTGTGGACCGTCTTCACCACCCGCGAATACGACCCCGGGCAGATGGCCGCCTTCGAGGCCGCCGAAGCCGCGGCCAAGGGCGAGGCGGTCGCCGTCGAGGCCGGTCCCGGCCGCGGCGTCCCCGCCTACCTGACCGGCGGCGCGGTCTGGACGATCGCCGGCCTCGCCATCGCGGCGGGCGTCTACGCCGTGAAGCTGGAGAAGGAGCTCTACGTCCTGGCCGCCCTGATCGGCGGCTTCGGCCTTGCTCAGCTGGCCGCCGGCCTGCTGAAGAAGGCGGGGCGCACCGGCAACGGCTTCTCCGAGGTGGTCGAGGACCTCTTCGCCATGCCCTCGACGATGAAGCAGCTGGCGGTGGTGCAGTTCTTCTCGTGGTTCGGCCTCTTCGCCATGTGGATCTACACCACGCCCGGCGTGGCGGCCTTCCACTACGGCGCGACCGACACGAGCTCGGCCGCCTACAACGCCGGGGCCGACTGGGTGGGCGTGCTGTTCGGGGTCTATAACGGCGTGGCGGCGCTGGCGGCCCTGCTGATCCCGGTCGTCGCCCGCGCCTTCAGCCGCCGCGTCGCCCACGCGATCTGCCTCGTGCTGGGCGGGCTGGGCCTGCTGTCGTTCCTCGTGATCCGCGACCCGAAGCTGCTGGTGATCGGCATGGTCGGCGTCGGCTTCGCCTGGAGCTCGATCCTGTCGTCGCCCTATTCGATCCTGTCGGGCTCGGTGCCGGCGCGGAAGATGGGCGTCTATATGGGCATCTTCAATTTCTTCATCGTCATCCCGCAGCTGCTGGCGGCCACCGTGCTCGGCCTGCTGCTCAAGACCTTCTTCGGCGGCCAGGCGATCTACGCCCTGGTGCTGGGCGCGGCTTCGTTCCTGATCGCCGCCGCCGGCGTCTTCGCCGTCAACGACCCGGGCGAGCCCAAGCGGCTGGCCAAGTCTGCTTCGTGAGGCCCCCAATGCGTACCCTCAAGACCCTGATCCTGGCCGCCTCGGCGCTGACCGTCGTCGGCGCTTCCAGCGCCTGCGCCGCCGAGCCCGCCACCACCTGGGCCTATTCGGCCAAGACCGCCGTCGGCGCCTCGTACGAGGCCTATGTCGACGGCGCCTACAAGGACGGCGGGCGCACCGGCGCCGTGTCCAAGGTGTGGTTCTCGGTCGCCGACGGCGTGCTGACCGAAACCATGTACGGCCTGATCCACGAGGCCCAGATCAAGCAGATGCGGATCGCCGTGAAGACCGCTGACGGTCTCTTTGTCGAGGGCCGCGACACGACCGCCAGGACCGAATATCTGTATACGGATAAAAAAGGTCGACCGCTGTCGCCGGCCTACAGGATCACCACCACCGACAAGGCCGGCCGCTTCGTCATCGAGAAGCGGATCTTCACCGATCCCGACCGCAACGCCCTGTTCCTGCGGGTGACGATCAAGGCCCTCAAAGGCCCGGTGACGCCGTTCCTGGTGCTGGAGCCGCACATGGCCAACACCGGCGGAAACGATGTCGGTTCGGCCGGCGCCCAGGGCCTGACGGCCGGCGAGGGCAAGGTCTACCTGACCCTGCGCGGCGACCGCCCGTTCGCCAAGGCCGCGGCGGCGAAGCTGGAAGGCGATGACGCCCTGAAGATCCTGGGCGACGACGGCGTGCTGCCCGCCGGTTCGGAGGCCAAGGGCGCGATCGTCCTGGCCGCCCAGCTGCCCACCCAGGCCGGCGAGGCGACCTACGACTTCGCCGTCGGCTTCGGCGCCGATCCGGGCGTCTCGGCCCAGACGGCGAGGGACAGCCTGAAGACCGGCTACGCCGAGGTGCTGGCCCGCTACAACGGCGAGGGCGAGCGGGTCGGCTGGGCAGACTACATCGCCTCGCTGACCGAACTGCCGCGCGTGGCGCGCGAGAGCGCCGACGGCGGCAAGCTGGCCTACGCCAGCGCCCTGATGCTGAAGGTGCAGGAAGACCGCACCCACGCCGGCGCCCTGATCGCCTCGCTGTCCAACCCCTGGGGCGACACGGTCGACGCGGGCAAGCCCTCGACCGGCTACAAGGCTGTCTGGCCGCGCGACTTCTACCAGTGCGCCATGGCCCTGGCCGCCCTGGGCGACAAGGAGACGCCGCTGGCGGCCTTCCACTACCTGCCCACCGTGCAGGTCGGGCCCAAGACCCCCGGCAACAAGGGCGCCGGCGGTTGGTTCCTGCAGAAGACCGAGGTGGACGGCACGCCCGAGTGGGTCGGCGTCCAGCTCGACCAGACCGCCATGCCGATCATGCTGGGCTGGAAGCTGTGGAAGCTGGGCTGGCTGTCGGAAGCCGATCTCAAGGCCTACTACGCCCGCATGATCAAGCCGGCCGCCGACTTCCTGGTGGACGGCGGCAAGGTCAATATCGGCTGGAACCACGAGACCATCGTCCCGCCCTTCACCCAGCAGGAGCGCTGGGAGGAGCAGGCCGGCCACTCGCCCTCGACCACGGCCGCGGTGATCGCCGGCCTCGTCACCGCCGGCGACATCGCCGACCTGGCGGGCGACACGGCCTCGGGCGACCGCTATCGCGCGACGGCCGACGCCTATTCGGCCAAGGTCGAGGCGCGGATGTTCACCACCACGGGCAAGTTTGGCGACGGGGCGTATTTCATGCGCCTGAACAAGAACGACGACCCCAACGACAAGGCCCCGATCGGCGCCGCCAACGGCCAGATCGCCCCGCCCGAGGACGAGGTGGTGGACGGCGGCTTTCTGGAACTGGTGCGCTACGGCGTGCGCCGGGCCGACGACAGCCACATCATCGGCAGCCTGCCGGAGCTGGACGACACGACCCGCGAAGACCTCTACCGCGTGCGCTACGATTTCAGCTTCCCGGGCGTGAAGGGCGAGTTCCCCGGCTGGCGGCGCTACGACGTCGACGGCTACGGCGAGGACGCCAAGACCGGCGCCAACTACGGCGAGGGCGGCCAGATGAGCCCCGGCCAGCGCGGCCGGGTGTGGCCGATCTTCACCGGCGAACGGGGCCACTACGAACTCGCCCTCGCCGCCGAGAAGGGCAAGGTCGGCAAGGGCCAGGTCGACGCCATCCGCGCCCGCTACGTGAAAGCCATCGAGCTCTTCGCCAATGACGGCCTCTTGATCCCCGAACAGGTCTGGGACGGCGTCGGCGCCGACGCCCGCCACCCCTATGTGAAGGGCGAGGGCACGGACTCGGCGACGCCGCTGGCCTGGTCGCACGCCGAGTATCTCAAGCTCCTGCGCTCGCTCGCCGACCGCCAGGTGTGGGACCGCTACGAGCCGGTGGCCGCGCGCTACGCCAGGTAGGCGGGCGGTTCCTCCTGGGCGCGGCGTCGGCTAGGCTCGCGCCCCGGAGGAACGCCATGACCGGTCAGCCGATCACGCTGAGGCTGCGCATCCAGGACCCGGTTCCTGGCGTCGCCTACAGCCTGCAGGACAAGAAGAACCATCCCGTCGGGCCGGTGACGGCGGGCGACGCATCCCTGGCCTTCGATGTGCCGGTGCGTGTGGCGCCCGGCCCGCGCTTCCTGGGCGAGTTCGTCCGCAGCGAAGGCCCCAGCCGCCGCTTCGTCTATATCGCCATCGGAACGTCGGCCGGCGACCACGGCTCGCCCTGGACCCGCCGCGCCAAGATCGACATCCACACGATCCCGGCGGATCTGCTGGATCGCGCCCTGGGAGGCGCGGTGCTGGAGGTCCTGCTGCCTGGCAAGGCCAAGGACGGCGGCCCGGCCTGCGCGACGGTGGTTCCGTTGGAGGCTTGGCGGGTGGTCGGCTGAACCGACGGCGGAGCGGAGGCGTCGAGGGAGCGACCGGGCCGACTCGACCCTGGGTGGCGGGCGCGCTAGCGTCCCTCCCATGTTTCGCATGCTTCTCGCCGCCGCCGT
>JASGDR010000559.1:0-8352 GCA_047607095.1 Caulobacter sp. | reverse complement strand
GGCACCCTGACCGTCGCCCAGGACATCTACCGCATCGACAACGCGGCGCCCGACAAGATGCCGCCCGGCGTCGCCAAGAAGTCGATCGCCGTCACTCCGACCATGACCGGCAACGTCGCCAACGCCTACAAGGCCGGCGTCAAGCTGGCCCTGGGCACCGACACCTTCGGCCTGCGGCCGCACGGCCAGAACGGCGCGGAGTTCGAGTTCCTGGTGAAGGCCGGCGTCTCGCCCACCGACGCCATCCTCGCCGGCACCCGCAACGGCGCCGACCTGATCGGCTCGACCGAGATCGGCGTCATCGCCCCCGGTCGGTACGCCGACATCGTGGCCGTCGCCGGCGATCCGCTGGCGGACATCACCGTGCTCGAGACCGTTCAGTTCGTGATGAAGGGCGGCGTCGTCTACAAGAGCAACGGGCGTCCGGTCGATGGCCGGCAATAGTCCGTCCGGCCAGGGCGGCCCCTTCCGGCACAGCCTGCTGGAAGACGGCCACGCCCTGGCGCTGGCGTCGCTGTTCATCGCCGTCGGGATCGCTTTCCTGAAGGCCGCCGGACTGTTCACCGGCGGCCTGGCGGGCGCGGCGCTGCTGCTGTCCTACTGCGTGAAGATACCGGTCAGCGTGATCTTCTTCGCCCTCAACGCGCCGTTCTACTATCTGGCCTGGCGCTTCTTCGGCCGCGGCTTCGCGGTGAAGACCTTCCTCACCAACCTGCTGCTGGTGTCGCTGGGCCTGCTGATCCCGAACTGGCTGCGGCTGGCGACCGTGCAGCCGCTGTTCGCGGCCCTGTTCGGCGGCGCGCTGATCGGCTTCGGGATCATGGCCCTGGCGCGCCACGGCTCCAGCGTCGGCGGCACCGGCGTGGTGGCCATCTACATGCAGGAACGGCGCGGGGTCAGCGCCGGCCTGGTGCAACTGGTGTTCGACCTGCTGATCGTCGGCGCGGGCTTCCTGGTCATCGCGCCCGACAAGGTGCTGCTTTCGATCCTCAGCGCGGCCACCTTGAGCGGCGTGCTGATGATCAACCACCGGCCGGGCCGCTACATGGCCCACTCGTTCCGGCCGGAAGCCTAGCCGCTCAGCGCTTGCCGTCGCGCCAGCGCAGGATGCTCAAGGCCCCCACGACCAGGGCGGCGGCGATGGAGGCCAGGCCGAGAGCCATGACCAGCCCGTAGCCGAAGCCCCAGGCGTTCAGCGACAGGCCCAGCCCCATCGCCAGGGCGGCCGCGCCGCCCGCCCGCAGCCGGGTCGCGCGGCCCGGCGAAACGCGCAGGCCCAGCACCTCCTGCTGATGACGGGTCAGCGACAGGGCCAGGACGGAAAAACCGCAGAAGCCGAGGAAAAGGACGGCCAGCGCGATCATGCCGCCGCCTCCGCTCGGCGGGCCTTGACCGGCCGCGCGACCGGCGCCGGCCTGCGGGCGACCTTCCAGGCCATGTAGGCGAAGGCCGCGGCCGCGACGATCATCACCAGGTCGAAGCCCGCATAAACCCAGTCGCCGGCCAGCAGGCTTGGGACCAACCCCCGCGTGGTGGTGAGCCCGCTCACCACCGGAACCAGGGCGTAGAGCCCCGCCGTCGCGGCCAGCGCCTCGATCCAGGCCCGTCGCGCGGGCCGGGCGATCGCCCAGACCAGCACCGCGCCCCAGGCGATGAAGAGGCTGTTGATCTCCCACTCCGCGCGCCTGGCGAGATCCAGCGACAGCAGCCGATTGGCCAGGAAGTAGGTTGCGATGCCCGCCGGAAGACCCGCTATGGCCGCGATGTTGAGCCGCTCGACGAGACGGAAGCCGAAATGGGGACGCTCGGGATCCGGCAGGCGCAGACGCCGCTTGACGGTCCATAGAACGAGGCCCGTGGCGACCATGGCCGCGCCGCCCAGTCCGCAGACGAAATAGAGCCAGCGCAGCGCGGTCCTGGCGTAACGGCCGGCATGCAGGCCGATCATGACGCTTTCGGTCCTGGCCGCGGCCCCCTGACGGTCGACGGCGCTCGACATCCGACCGGTGACGCCGTTGAAGACCAGGGTCTCGCCGCGACTGGCCATGCGGTCGGCGCTGGAGCGGGTCAGGGTCACGCGCGCCGAGGCGTCGCCCGGATTGGCGATCGAGACATAGCCGACGCCCGCGCCGTTCCAGTGCGCGCGCGCGGCGGCGAACATCGGCTCCAGCGGCGCGAGCGACACCGGCCGCCCCGTGCGCTCGGCCTTCACCCCGCCCGGGAACATCGCGTCGAAATAGGTCCCGCGATCGGCGTAGACCGCCGAGATGCCGAACGGCATGTACTGCGTGGCCAGCGTGACCAGGCCCGTATAGGTCATCATCAGATAGAACGGCAGGGCCAGAACGGCCGTCACGTTGTGGGCGTCCAGCCAGCTGCGCTGCCCCTTGAAGAGCCGCAGCGTGAAGAAGTCGGTGAAGATCTTCTTGTGGGTGATCACCCCGGAAACGATCGCCACCAGCATGGCCATGGCGCAGACGCCGACCAGATAGCGGGCCCACATCACCGGCATGTAGTGAAGGTCGAAATGGAAGCGGTAGAGGAAGAACCCGCCGCGCGTGTCGCGCGCCGCGGCCGGACGTCCCTGCCCGTCCAGCACGGCCTGGGTCTCGCCGCGCGCCTTCTTCTCGCCGGGGGCCGGACGCCAGTAGACCTGGGTCGTGGCCGAGCGCGCGCCCGGCACGCTGATGAACCAGTTGGGCGAATTGGGCGCGACCTTGGCCAGATAGGCCTCGGCGTTGCGCGTCGCCGTCTCGGCGTCGGGCACGGCGGCGATCTCCGGCTGCATCCAGCGGGTGATCTCTTCCTGGAAATAGGCGGCTGAACCGGTGACGAAGATCGCCAGCAGAACCCAGCCGACGACAAGGCCGGCCCAGGTGTGCAGCCAGGCCATGGACTGACGCAGACCAGCCTTCAAAGACGCCCCCACTGATGGATCGAGGCCGAGAGCACCGCGCCCAGGGCCGCCGCGGTCGCCGCGACGCCCACGGCCAGCGGCAGGGTGCGCTTCACGGAAAAGGCCAGGCAGATCAGCGTCGCGTAGAGCGCGAACGAGATCAGGGTCGCGGTCATCACCCTCTCGGTCGGCTCCAGCGGCAGAAGCCGGGCCAGAAGGCCCGTCGCCACCGCCGTCAGGACATAGCTGCCGACGACGCCGACCAGGACCCTGGCCGCGACGTCGAGCCGCTGGGCGAGACTCGCGCCCTTCTTCGCGACCGCCATCTCAGAACCGTCGCTGCACGGCCAGACGCCAGTTGCGCGGCGCGCCCGGCGTCACCCGGTCCAGGCAGCAGCTGTCGGGGAAGAACCGCTCGTCGGTCAGGTTGTCGATCGTCAGCTGCCCGTTCCATTCGCCGAAGTCGTAGGACAGGCCCGCGTTCCAGACCGTGTAGGCCGGCAGGGTGTAGACCGCGCTCTCGTAGAAATGCCGGTCGCCGGCGTAGAGCATGCCCAGGCTGATCCCGAGCCGCGCCAGGGGCCCCGACTGCACGGTGTAGCGCCCCCAGAGATTCAGGCTGTCTTCCGGGAAGTTCGCCAGCGGCGTGCCGACCGGATAGGTGTTGTCCTTGGTGATCTTGGCGTCGGTATGCGCGTAGGCGGCCCGCACCTGGACGGCGGCCGACGGATGCCAGGCGCCCTCCACCTCGACGCCCCGGCTGCGCTGCTCGCCGGTGACGATGTAGAAGTTCGGATGGTCGGGATCGTCGGTCGCCACGTTCTGACGGGTCAGCTGGTAGACCGAGATCATGCCCGACAGGACGCCGGAGACGAGATCCACCTTGAGCCCGCCCTCGATGTTCTCGCCGGTCTCGGGCGGCAGCAGGCTCCCGTCATAACGGGTCTGCCAGGCCGAGGTGGGGGTGAACGACTTCGAGTAGTTGGCGTAGAGCGCCGCCCCCGGCCGCAGGGTGAAGGCGGCGCCGGCGTGCGGACTGAACTTGCTGTCCTCCTGGCCGTCGGCCTTGGCGGTGTCCCAGCGGCCGCCGAGGGTCAAGGTCAGGCGCTCGCCGAGGCTGACGTGGTCGTGCAGGTAATAGCCGATCTGGCTGGAGCGGGCAGAGGCCTCGTAGTAGCCCGAGGTGTCGACGACGTACGGGGTCGTGTAGTCCGGGTTCAGGATGTCCAGCGCGTAGGACGCCGGATTGTAGTCGCCGTTGCCGGCGGTCGAACCGCGCGAGCGGCGATAGTCGACGCCGGCCAGGATACGGTGCCCGATCGCGCCGGTGTCGAAGGTCCAGGTCAGCCGGCTGTCGACGGCGAAGTCCTTGTCGGTCTCGGAAAACGGCCCGTAGTAGTAGCGCCCCAGGATGTGGCCCTGCTGCACGCCGTTCACGACGTTGTCGTCCAGGAAGCCGGCCACGAACATCCAGCGGTCCCAATAGGTCTCGCGATGTTCGTAGCGCAGGGTCTGGCTGAAGTTCAGGGCGTCGCTGAAGCGGTGCTCCAGCACGTAGCCGATCTGCTTGGCGTTGAGGTTGTTGACCGCGCGCTGCGCGCCCGTCCCGTTGACGGCGAAATCGACCGCCAGTTCGCCGTAGGCGCTGGGCAGGATCGTGCCCCATGCCGTCGTCGGCGACCACGGCGAGGCGTAGTCGCGCTGGTAGCGGCCCAGCAGGGTCAGGGTGGTGTCGTCGCCGATCTTCCAGGCCAGAGCCGGCGCGACGTAGATCCGCTGGCTGTGGCTGTTCTTCACGAACGCGTCGGCGTCGCGATAGACGAAGTTGATCCGACCGGCGACGTCGCCGTCGGCCGTCAGCGGCCCGTTGGCGTCGATGGTCGCCTCGAAGAGGTCGTAGGAGCCGGTCGCCACCCCCATGTCGATGAAGGCGTCGGCCTTGGGGCGCTTGCTGACCATGTTGACGACCCCGCCCAGGGGCGCGGCGCCGAACAGGGCCGAGGCCGGGCCCTTGATCACCTCGACCTGTTCCAGGCCGGCCAGTTCGTTGACCGCGCCGGCGACGTTCTGGCTGGTCAGCCCGTCCAGATAGATGCTGCCGTAGGCGGCGTCGTAGCCGCGGATCTGATAGGCGTCGAAATAGCCGTAGGTGCTGCTGCGCGAGACGCCGGCGACGTTTCGCAGCGCGTCGGCCAGGCGGGTGATCCCCTGCTCGCGCAAGGTCTCGGCGGTGACGACCGACACCGCCTGCGGCGTCTCCAGCACCGCGACGCCGCTCTTGGTCGCCGCGGGCTGGGCCAGGCGCGCGCCCGTGACCGTGACGCTGTCGACCTGGTTGGCCGTGACCTGCGGATCATCGGCGCCCTCGGCCCACGCCGCCTGCCCCAAAGCCAGCGCTCCGGCCCCCGCCAGAAGCGCCCCTTTCCATCCCATCATCCCGCAATTCCCTTTTGCGAACGAGTCGCAGCCTTCTAGGTCGCAAAGGAAGCAATTGCAAATGACTCGCAAAATTATCGCGTGCGAGGCCGCGACGGGCGATCACCGCAGGATCTTCGCCCATTCGTCCGGCGACAGTTCCGGCCCGGCATAGGCGCTGGCGAAATAGCTCTTCAGGTCGCCGGCGAACGGCCAGTCGGAACCGGCCACGAAGCGGTCCGGCCCGATGCGCCGGATGAGGGCGGCCATCTTCGCCCGCTGGTCGGGCGTCGCCCTGTCCTTGAAGACCTGGGCGAGATCGAACCGCACGTTGCGGACGGCGGCCGGATTGCGTTCGAAGGCGTCGGCGAAGGCGCCCAGGGCGTCGAGGGTGACGGCGTCGATCCCGCCCCAGCCGGCGGCGTGGGCGATGACGACGGGCGTGTCGCCGGCCGCGGGCAGCACCTGATCGAGGAAGACGCGGACGTCGCAGGCGCCATAGTCGGCGGCGCGCGTGCGCATGTGGATCATGATCGTCCAGCCGTTGCCCCTCGCCGCACGGAACACCGCCGCCAGCTTGGCGACGTGGTCGGGGTTGCGCAGGTCGACGTCGGAATTGGTCAGATGCAGCTTCAGCCCGGTCACGGCGCGATCGCCTTTCCAGCGGGCGATCTCGGCCAGGGCGTCGGGCGCCGTGGGATTGACGCTGACGAAGGCGGCGAAGCGATCGGGACGGGTCCGGGCCAGGCCGACGGTGAAATCGTTGGCCTGCCGCACCACGC
This sequence comes from Caulobacter sp., assembly GCA_047607095.1. Lineage (GTDB taxonomy): Bacteria > Pseudomonadota > Alphaproteobacteria > Caulobacterales > Caulobacteraceae > Caulobacter. Next base: position 2,259 of record JASGDR010000559.1, on the reverse strand, counting down.
GGGGCGCGTCCGGCACGGGCTCGGCCAGGGGGCTTTCGGCCAGATAGGCCGTGGACATCAGCCACCCCTGCCCTATCCCCGCCGCGTCCATGGCCTTCAGCGCGTCGTCCGCCGTCAGCGGCGCGGTGAACTTCGGGTCGCACGGGCCGGCGCGCAGAGGGCTGGCGCAATAGGCCGGCAGGATCCCCAGGATCGCCGGCGAATGCACGTGCATGTGGTGGTCGACGGGCGGCCCCGCCCAGGCCGCGCCCGCAAAGAGCATGGAGGCCAGCAGCAGGCCGCGTCGCAAGGCGATCGACACGTTCGACATCCTTTCAGGAGAAAGGGCGCGGCCCCGACGGACCGCGCACTCGTCCAGGCTTACTGGCCGCCCTCGCCCAGGAGGGTCTTTCGCCAGAACATGATGCTGGTCCAGAAGTAGTAGTCTTCGTTTTCCTTCTTGCGGAAGACGTGACCCTCGTTTTTGGCCAGCAGGTGCCAGGCCGAGCCGCCCTGGGCGCGGACGGCGGCGATCATCTGGTCGGCTTCCGAGGCCGGCACGCGCGGATCGGTGCCGCCCGTGGCCACCAGCAGCGGGATGCTGATCTTGTTCACGCTGGTCAGCGGCGAGATCTTCATCAGCTGGGCGCGCTGGGCCGGATCACGCTCGTCGCCGTACTCCACCCGACGCAGGTCGCGACGGTAGGACTGGGTGTTCTCCAGGAAGGTGACGAAGTTGGAGATCGCGACATAGCAGTTGGCGCCCTTCAGGCGCGGGCTGTAGTGCGTGGCCGAGGCGTAGCACATGTAGCCGCCGTAGGAGACGCCGTTGACGGCGAAGCGGTCGGCGTCGAGCGCCGGCTCCTTGGCCAGGGCGTCGAGGAAGGCGCCGACGTCCTTGACCGAGTCCTCGCGCTTGAACGGCCCGTTGTCGAGATTGACGAACCGCTTGCCGTAGCCCGACGAGCCGCGGACGTTCGGGAAGAACAGCGCCACGCCCAGCTCGTTGAGCAGATAGTTGTTGCCGCCCAGGAAGTCGGGCCGGGTCTGGCCCTCGGGACCGCCGTGGATGTCGACGATCAGGGGTCGCTTGCCGGGGAACCTGGCCGGATCGGGCTGATAGAGGAAGCCCGAGACCGTCTCGCCGTCGAAGCTCTTGATCTCGACGAGGCGCGGCTCGACGTTCTTGGCCGGATCCAGGCCGCCCGTCTCGCTGTGGGTCCACTGGGTGACCTTCAGCGACTTGGCGTCGATCGAGAAGGCGTCGCCGGCCACGCGGGCGGCGGCCATGCTGAGGCCGATCTCGCCCCAGGGCGAGACCTGGATGGCCGGGCCGATGCTGTAGGGGATCACGCCGGCCGGCAGGCCGTCGACCTTGCGCACCGCGCCGGTCGCCAGATCCAGCACTCGCACGCGCGAGACGCCGGCCTCGTTGATCGCATAGGCCGCGAAGCCGCCGTCGGGCGACAGGGCGAAGTCGCTGACGTCCCAGCGCGCTTCCTTGCTGACCGCGACGAAGGCGCCGGTCTTGGGATCGAGGCGGCCCAGGCGCAAGAAGTCGGAGCCCTGGTCGGAGGTCAGCCACACCGAGCCGTCATGACCGTAGCGCGGCTCGACGAAGGAAGCCTTGGCCTTGGGGTCGGTCAACGGCTTCATGACGCCGCTGGCGAGGTCGAGTTCGAAGACCTGGGCCTCGTTGATCGACATGCGATTGAGCACCAGAGCCTTGGCGCCGTCGGCCGAGAAGTCGGCGATGTTCCAGCCGCCGCCGGAAACCTTGGCCACCAGACGGTCGGTCTTCGGGTCGCTGGGATCGACGACGTAGAGGTCCATGTCCGCGCCGTTGCGGCGCGAGGAGGCGTAGCCGACCAGGCGGCCGTCAGGCGACCACGAGCCGAACCAGTTGCGGCTCTTGCCGTCGGTCAGCAGGCGCGGACGGCCGTCCTCGAGCAGGTAGAGCTGGTAGAATTCGTCGCCGCCGCGGTCCTTCTGGATCAGCAGACCCTTGCCCTTGGGCGACAGGGCGGCGGCCAGGATCGGCTCGGCCTCGAAGCTCAGCTGGCGGCGGTCGGCGTCGGGCTTGGCGACGCTGTGGACCTGGTCGGAACCGCCGAAGCGGGTCTTGACCAGCATCGAACGGTCGGCGGCGTTCCAGCCCAGGAAGTTCGCGTGGCGGGCCTGCAGATAGGGCGTGGTGGCCGCCACCAGCTCCTGCGGGATGGCCGGCGGGCCGTCGGCGACGATCGCCGAGGGCATCGGGGCCGAGGGGACGGGCGCGGT